>JAOASE010000007.1 GCA_025210155.1 Alphaproteobacteria bacterium
GCAGTATTATCAATAACAGCTTGTGAGGGTAATATAGTAAGAAGAGGATACATACCTCATAAAATGGAATTAAAACAACTTCAAGAAGCTAAAACAAAAGCAGACATTAAGAAAATATTAGGAACTCCAACTTTCGTTTCTAGGGCAGATGGAAGTTCTTGGATTTACACTTCATATAAAACTGTTCAAACAGCTTTCCTAAAACCAGAATTTGAAAACTATTACGTTATGAAAATTAAGTTCGACAAAAATGGTAATATAATTTCTAGAACAGTTAGAAACATCAAAGACAAAGAATTTGCTCAAATATCAAATAAAACAACAACTTTCTCAGGTGGAAAAGAAACTACATTCATAAGAGAAGTATTTGGAAATGTTGGTGCTGTTAATCCAGGATTAGCATATAACTCTGACGATGACAATCTGAAATAAACTATTTCAACTTACAAAACACTAATAAATTCTTTCCGTATTTTCTTTCATCGAGAATGCGGAAATTTTTTTCTAATAATTCTTTTCTGCCAGTTTTAGCATATTCTAAAGAATCGGTAGAAACTACAATCAATAAATCCTCAGATTTCTTCCAATCCATAGAACAGACTTTGTTTACTAACTTAGCAAGAACATCAGAAGAATAGGGCGGATCACAATATAATAAATCTGCATCAGAATGATTTGCAATCTCAGAAACTACATCAGCATTAACATAAGAATAACTTCCATCTTCAAGCTGCTCAGAACAGCTATCAAAATTAGTCTTAACAACTTTATAAGCATTCCTATCCATCTCAACACAAACAGCTTTCTTTGCAACATTTTGAGATAATGCTTCTATAGAAACTACACCAGAACCACCAAAACAATCAACCATCTTTTCAAATGGTAGGTCAGCAAACTTACCACCTCTTAAAACATTAAAAAGTGCTTCTCTTGCTCTTTGACTATTAGGTCTTGTAATCTCAGCTGAAGGAGAAAACAACTTCTTCCCTCTAAGAAAACCACTACCAACTTTAATATTCTTTTCCATTTGACAGCTCCAATCCAAATATTTATTATAAAGATAAAATAATTAAGGACGCAAAAAAATGCAAGGTAAAACATCAAAAATAAATAATAGATATTACATGGAAATAGCACTCAAAGAAGCTAAAAAGGCATTCAAGAAAGATGAAGTGCCTGTGGGCGCCGTTATAGTAAATGCAGAAAACGGAAAAATAATATCCAAAGCACATAACCTTTGCGAAAAGAAAAACAATCCTACACTGCACGCTGAAATGATAGCTATTAACAAAGCTTGTAAGAAATTAAAAACAAAAGTCCTTAACAATTGCGAAATCTATATAAGCAAAGAACCTTGCCCTATGTGTGCAACAGCAATAAGCTATGCAAGAATGAAACACATTCATTTCGCTTTAGAAGATGAAAAGGGTGGAGCATTCAATAGCGCTAAATCCAAAAGCATATATGAAAATAATCCAAATTTATTCAAGGTTCCTTTTTCCTCAGGTGTAATGAAAGAAGAATCAAAAGATCTAATACAATATTTTTTTCAACTAAAAAGATAAAATTCCTAAAAAAACCATTGACATTAGTAAGTGAATCATTATTATCTCAAGCAGGTAATTATTAAACATTTGCCCGTGCTCCGAGGGCTAGAGAAGAGCAACCCGATAAATAATTTAAATTTTTAAAAAAGTTTCCGAGGGGCTATTTACTTAGCCCCTAAACTTTCGACCTAACAAAAGCCCTCAAACGTGAGGCGCAAATTTGACATATCTTAAATAAAAAAGGTGTAGATTAATTTCTACACCTTTATCTTTTACTTAATCTAGTTTAGATTAAAACATTCCTGATAACGATTGAGCAAATTTTTGCTTAATAGTCATAACAGCTTCAGGTAAGCTAATATTTATTTTGTGAGCACTCATACTCATAGAACTTGTATGAGATCTATTAACTTTATTTTCTACAATTCTAAAATCAGCATTCACATAATAAGTAGAATCTTCATAACTACTATCAGCTAACAATCCAAGGGCAGCTCCAGCTAATATACCAGTCGCCATAGCAGAATTACTGTTACTTCCTCCTGTAGCTGAAGAAGTTAGCCCACCAATAGCAGCACCTTGTATAGCTGACTCACTTAAAGAGTCTCTGCCTTTATTATCTCTTAACACAGCTTGTCTTACGTTAACTTGAAAAACATATGTAGCCGCTTTAGGATCATTTGTAAGTAAGAAACCTTTGCTCATAAGGTTAGCTCTAACAAATCTTTCTAAATCATTGAAATCAGCGTTATCAGAAGTATTTCTAACATTAACATAAATAACCTTATCGGCATCTGCAATAGGGTCTAGCCAGATAGTCCTAGAAACCTTAGTAGAAGTCTCAAGTTCATTAGATGAAACTCCAGCTCCAATAGCTGAACAAGAAGCTAATCCTAAAACTGCAATCCCAAGCACAGCATATCTTTTAAATAAATTCATAATAAAACCCTCCAAATTTTTTTCTTGGTATTTTCAAATACTATACTATATAATATATAAGAAAGGCTCAAATAGCAAGGAGATTAAAAGATGTTTAGATATATAATTAAAATCATAGAAAAAGACCAGGTCATAGCAGAAACTATGAAAGGACTTATGCATGAGCTTTTCCCAAAGACAGAGATAGAGCTTCACGAAAGCATGTGTTCAGATTTCTCTACATGCGAAAGAGGCGTAGTAAACGTATATATGGTTTCCCTAGATGAATTCGAAAAAAGCGACTGTGGAGTTAAATGTATATTCGACAATATCATTATTTTCTATGAAGATCCTGCAAAAAAAGAAGAGTTCGAAAAGAAAATCCAAGACTACAGAAAGCACTATTACTTCGTACAAAAGCCATTCCATATCAATTCTATATTGAAAATGGGTGAAGGCGCTTTAATGAAGCTAGAAAACCTAAAAGAGTTCGGTGACTACAGAATTAATAAGAAGTATAAAGAAATAGCTTCTATAAGAGAAAATAAAATTATCAATATAACAGATAAAGAAATGGAAATCTTAGAATACCTAATCAAAGACAACTTCCGTCCTAAGAGTAAAGAAGAACTTCTTGAAAACGTATGGGGATATTCTGCAAATATAGAGACGCACACGTTAGAAACATATATTTACAGACTTAGAATGAAAATAGAGCAAGATTCTTCAAATCCTCAGGTAATCAAAACATCTGAAGATAATAAGTACTATGCGGATATTAAGTAAAATAATATATAAGTGCAATTCAAAACCTCTGATAACCTCAGGGGTTTTATTTTATCAACCACTTTCCTCTTGACAAAATTTTATTTTAATCTATATTGTTGAGCAACCTAAAATTTGAAAAATGATGAAATTATTTAATTTTTTAAAGCAACTGTTTTCAAGAGATAAAAAAAAGAAGGAACAATCTATGGAAGAAATTTCTAAAACTCCAGAAGGTAAGGAATTTATAGAGCAGTTCTTTGTTATAGAACCAAGTAGTAATATAAAAACTAAAGAAGATGAAGAGTATGAAAGAGGGCTACGCATAGAAATACAAGCTGCAGCCGCTCAAATAGATCATAGTAAAACAGTAAAACAACTATTTTAGAATAAGTGTAAGAGGCGTAGAAATACGACCTCTTTTTTATTGACAAAAAATAAAACACAGGTATAATATCGGTAATAAATTAGTAAAGTGAGTTTCTATCAACGGATAGAATAATAAAATTTAAAAGATAAATTAAAGCAAAATAATATGGAAAGTTTTTATGAATTAATTTCTGTAGTTAAGTATTTCACTACATTTTTAGAAAATGGTGATGTTTATGCAACTAAAAGATGGTTTAATGATTTTTTAAGTCCAATCCGTATTGGAGGACATACTTACAAGGTTCTTTTTACATCAGATGACAATCCTACTATTTCAATCTCTGAAAAATATACTTTAGGGTTTGCAATTAAAAGAGGTCATAAAGTAATTTGTGATAGTGTAAGAAGTTGTGCCTTTGCAATTGCAGCGGGATCTACTGTAGAAAGTAGTGTTAATTCCTATGAAGAATTCACTCCAAGTACAGTAGAAGAGAATGATAAGGATAAAGAAAAGTTCAATCATCCAACAGCTGTTGCAGTTGCGGAAGAATCAGAAGTAAAAGTATGGCCACATATTGAAGGTGTTTTTATAGGCAGCATTGCAAATGGTGTTAAGGCTAGAGTTTATACGGAAAGATCTATTTCGGAATCTTATTGTGTTGGAGCAATAGCAGAGGCTGATGGTCATAAAACTTTTGCAAATTCTTACGAAGGAGGTACTGCAATATCAAAAAGCTCTCTTGCAATATCTCGTGCCTATACAGGAAATAGTATAGCAATTGCAGAAGATATCGATACCATAGCAGAAGCGCATTCTGAAGGAGCCTTAGCTCTTTCGAAAGTAGATGGAGCTTTATTAAGGGCTTATTGTAAAGGTTCTAAAATAAAAGGATCCAAGAGAGCAGCGGTAGAAATCTATGCTGAAGATGTTTTAATAGAAGGCGTTGAAAAAGAATACATTTTTGATTTAAGCGGTAAGAATAATACCTGTAATAAAAAAAAGTATTCAGATGTATCTAAGAGATTTAGAGAAATTGGCTCTAATTCACTATACTTAGTTTCATACTTCAAAAGCCTATCGGTATAAAACTGGTAAGATTTTTAAAAGAAAGTGGTTGTAGAAATATGACCTCTTTTTTTTATATCAAAATCAAAAAAAACACCCCTAAATCAAAGGGTTAAGTAAATATATTTAAATATTTGAAAATCCAGCATAAAAAAACAAAAAACCCTAATTAGGGTTAAATTGTTTAATTCTATATAAAATATCTTAAAAGAACTATACTTTAGCTTCTACGAAAGTTTCGTGCTTTTGAGTCTTTTTATCATATTTTTTGAACTTTAGTTTTTCAGTAGTTCTTTCAGATTTAGGATTTTTCTTTGTAATATAAAAAGTTCCAGTTTCTGGATTTCTTAATTTAATATGAATTGCATTACCTTTTTTAGCCATTGTCTAATTCCTTCTTTAACTTTTTTTTCTTATAAGAGCAGGGCGAAAACAATACATAAGCCCAATCCTCTAAAGCAATTTCCCGTATAATAATATTTATCACACTAAATTGCAAGCATTTTTTTTACTTTTTTACGATAAAAAAAAGAGGTATTAGAACGAAGTCCTAAAACCCCTTGATCCATTCCCTTAATCTAATTAAGATTTTGGAGCAATACATTGTACTGGGCAGTTTTCTGCACAAACAGCACAATCTTCACATTTTGCTTCATCAATGATGTAGTCGTCGCCGTTAAAAGCTACTGCGCCTACTGGACAAACACTTTCGCAAGTTCCACATTTGATACAAATATCTTGATTAATAACATGAGCCATTTTTTTAGTTCCTTATTTTTGTTAAATCTGAGTACAGCATACTAAGATTTAGTTTTAAGTCAATACTTTTTTCTAAAAGTACCATTCTCTAATATTCAAAGTTTATTTCAACTTTGTAATCTATTAATCTCTTGAAGACATCAATATTCTTAATATAGCTAAGAAGATATTAACGAAATCAATGAATAAAGACATAGCAGCAAACACAGCTACTTTATCTGCAGTCTCACCTTGACTACCATTAGATAAGTAGAAGTATTTAATCTTTTGTATATCATAAGCAATTAAGCCTGAGAATATAAGAACTATAGCGTAAGAATACCAAATACCTAAAGTACTTCCAAAAATCATAGAGAAAATACCAACTAGGAATATTCCCCACATAGCCATCATCAAGAATGACCCCATAGGTCTTAAGTCTTTTTTAGTATTATAAGCAATCGCCCACATAATAGCTAAATCTAATGTTGTTATAAGTAACGCTTGTACTGCAACAGCAGGATTAACAGCAACTACAACTGCCATAAGAGCAGAGATAGAGTAACCCATTAATGCAGTAAATCCATAATAAGCATTCTTAAGTCCTTGAGCAGACATTCTGTTAGCAGAAAAGCTAATCACAAATATAGCAACTAAAGGCAACCAAGGAACAACTTTTCCTAAGCCAGAAACTGCTACAGGAACACCGCCTTGCCAAGTATATAAAGCATTAACCCATCCCAATCTGATAGAAAGGTAAGACATTAAAGCCGCAATACCAATACCAGTAGCAAGATACATAAAAACTTTTGTTAAATATTTGTTTAAGCCAATAATATCACTAGACGCATTCGCATCAACGTAATTAGAATATTGAGCTTGGTTTATATTGTTATCAAATTGCATAAATTCACTCCTATTTTTTAACTATATAAATATATACTATATAAAAGGGTATAAATCAAGTTTTGAAATAAAATTTTATTAAATAATGCAACTCCTTTATTTTCCTAGATAAAACAAAAATCAAGAACTTTTTTTAAGAAAAAATCATTGCCTTTTGAGTAAAAATATTATATATTTCCTTAAACAAAAAAATAGAGAAAATAAGAGAAGAGAATTCGTGAAAAAAGGTTTAAAAAGCAAGTATTTCATGTCGCAGAACATTATAAAATCGAGAAATTTCAAATTGTTAACAATAGCTACGATTCTATTGTTAAGTATCATCGCATTTCCAAAATCATCAGAGGCAAAAGTAAAAAAGATTAATGCCTATGCTCAAAAAGACGAACTTCCAAGTTCCGCTCCAAGAGTTTTATATGATAAGGATATTAAGTTATATAGAAAAGCCTTCGCTCTTCAAAAAAACGGAAAAATAGAAGAGGCCGACAAGCTTCTTAAAAAAGTAGATAACAAAGTTCTTATGGGATATTTCTTATATCACAGATATATGAGTCCTTATTACAAAACTAAATACGCAGAGGCTAAAAACTGGCTGAATAAATATTCTGACCTTCCAATAGCAAATAAAGTTTACGAACTTGCAAAAATGAAAGCAGGTAAGGGCGCTGACACTAGCGAACTAAAAGTTAATAAAAAACCAAAAAGATCTAATTTTTATATTAGTGCTGACGCGATTGGTCACGACAGAATTATTAAGAGTTCATACAGACACCTTTCAAGAACAAAAAGAGCTAAAGCAAAGAAAGTAATAAAAGATTACGAATGGGCTATGAGAAATGGCTATACAAAGAATGCCAAAAGAACTCTTCAAAGCGCAGAGGCTAAAAAATACATTACAAAAGGCGACTATCATAGAATGAGCTCAAACCTAGCTCACAAATACTTTATTGATTATAAATACGATGATGCAATCGAATGGGCAAAGAAACCAGCAGAAAAGTATAATGATGCCAAAGGTAACTGGACTATGGGTCTAGCTCTTTTCCATAACAAAAAATATGATGAAGCAAAAAAATACTTTGTTAGATTAGCAAAAAACAAAGATACATCTTTAAGTCAAATCTCAGCAGGAGCTTATTGGGCATACAAATCTTTAGAAAAGAAAAAAATAACTATAGACGATGACATAGCAAAAATAGAAAAAGAAAAAATGGATTACCTTAAGTTTGCATCAAACTATCCAAAAACATTCTATGGCGTGATAGCAAGATACCAACTAGGTATGACTTTAAACGATGATTGGTCTACAGAAGAGTTCTCATTCACAAACGCAAAAGAAATTCTTTCTTGGAGAGCTGGAGTTCGTTCTATAGCACTTATGCAAATGGGCTTCAAACAAGAAGCTATGGCAGAACTAAGATGGCTTATATTCAATAACAAACAAAAGAGCGACGAACTAATCCGTTCAGTTATGATCTTCGCAGAAGTATGTGGTATGCAAAACCTAGCATTAGGAATTGCTCCATATTTCAAAGATGAAAAAGGTGAGCTTCTTTATACTTCGTATTTATACCCAGAAATCACTCTAGAGGATGATAGTGCTTGGAAGATAGATAAAGCCCTTGTACACTCATTTATAAGACAGGAATCTATGTTTAAGAGCAGGGCATCATCATATGTTGGAGCAATAGGTCTTATGCAACTTATGCCATCAACGGCATCATGGCTTGAAAAAGATAGAAATCTAAGAAGTAAAGAGGGTAGAAGAAAACTTGAAAATCCAAGTTACAATATTTACCTAGGGCAAAAATACGTTGGCTATTTACTTAACACTCCACAAGTAAACCAAGACTTGATTAAGTTAATAATATCTTACAATGCTGGCCCTGGTAATATGGATAGATGGACTAAGCGCTACTTCAGAGAATCAGAAATGGAAGATCCATTATTCTTCATAGAATCTATCAGAGCCAAAGAAACTAGAATCCACGTTCAACGAGTTCTAACAAACCTATGGCACTATAGAGAAAAGTACGGACAAAGAATTCCATCTATAGAAGATCTGATAAACGGAGAATGGGCCAAATATAAGAATATGGATTTAAATCTAAAACAAGATTTCCCAAAACAATAAAAAAGGCTTCCCACAAGGGAAGCTCTTCTTTATTTTACATAGGTTTTATTGTCTAGGATAATAGTACCATCAGGAATATTTTGATCTGCTACAACAGTAACATTATTACCGATAGTAACATTTTTCCCGATTATACAATTTTCACCAATAGTAGAGTTGTTACCAATGGAAGTTCTTTCTCGAATGATAGTATTATTCAAAATTTTGGTTCCGGCTCCAACCCTTACATAAGAATCTAATATTGTTTTTTCACCGATTTCGGTTCTGTTTGATAGAGTAGAGTCTACTATATCAACGAACTTACCAATATTAGCTCCAGCACCAATTTTACAACACGCTCCAACTTTAGCCATAGCCTGTATTGTTGCTCCTGCGGCGATATCTAAAAAGATATCTAAGAATGCACCCGCAACAACAGTTGTAAGCTTACCTTCTTCTTCCCGAAAGTAGCAGCCTCTGGCAAAAAATGAAGGCACGCCAAGAAATCGAACATTTTTAAATTCAATAAAATTCTTGATTAATTCTGGTTTAGCAAGAAAATCATGCCATGGTTTAGGATCCATAACTTTAGCAAAGCTACCAATTCCTGTCCATGTCAATGACATTTTACTGCGCACCCATTCCAACTGAAGAAGTTCATCAGTATTAAGAGCTTTAAAACCATCCTTTTCAATCAGCTCAAGAAAGAAATATACTGATCTCATGGTTTTAAGTTTGTCTACATCTGAAGAAGACAGTTTTTTATCACCAATCTTCTCTTTTAAATTATATGCATCTAATATTGTTTTTAAATGCGAAGTTTTTTCATTATTCATAATTAAGTTTAAATTATTATTATACAATAATATTTATATAGCAATAAACACAACCAAGAGTCAAATAAAAAAGCCCCGCAATAAAAGCAGGGCATTTATTAAGTATATTAAAATAGAACTTATTCTATATATCTAAGAGTGATATCTGAAGTACCTGTATCAACACAATTAACATCTATACTTTCAGCTTCTCTCCAACCCAAAGATTTAGCGAAGTGACAATCTGCTTCTTCATCAAGGAATATAGTAATTTCAAAATAATCGCTATCTTGACCTTCTAGTTCATATCCAGGATCAGTACCCATAGCATTAAAAGAATCCATAATTTGAGCATCTACGAAAGCACTTTCAAAACTCATTTGTTTTCCAGTAGGATTAGTCGCTACCCAATAACCAAATTCATCAGGTAAGGTTAATGACCTAACATGACTAACAATTTCAGCCACTTCAGATTTTAAATTATTTCCTTTAATTCTTCTATTAGCAGAGTTAAATGCTGTAACACCTAAAACAGTAATAATAGACATAATAGCTAGAACACCTAGCATTTCGATCAAAGAACGACCTTTTTCATTTTTAATAGATAACATCTTAGTTACTCCTTTTTTATTTCTATAACACATTATAAATCAAATTAGCAACCAAATCAAATGATATTTTGAATTTTTAAGATGACTATTTAACTATTAGGATTAAAAAGAAAATCCCCACTCAATAGAGCAGGGAATTATTAAAATAGTCTTTCAGCTTTTGCCGTTTAAAACATATCATACTCCAACTTAATTCTCTCACCTTCGTTAGCAATCACACCTTCAACAGCAGAAGCATTTTGATTAGTAATAACACATTTACCTTCAATAAGCTCTTTGTTTTGGCTATTTTGCATAACAGCTTGAGTGATTTGAAGTCCACCTTGCATAACATTGTTTAATCCGCTTTTTCTAGTATCTCTAGCATCAGAAATATTAGAAGAGTAAGATTTTTTATCTTTTTCAAGATTAATCAATCCTTGTTTAGCAGCATTATACTCAGCCATATCAGCTTTATATTTTTGTTGATACAGAACTAATCTTCTTTGAAGTTTCTTCATATCTTTTTGCATTTCAGCATCCCCATCATTCATACAAGCTTTATAATCAGCCATTACACTTTTTCCGTCTTCAGCAGGATTAAAGTCAGATTTAATCTTCCCATTATCATAGACGCTTTGTTTAACATAATCACGACATAAGTTCATAAGGAATGCACCCATATCATTATATTCATTTCCACCATCTCTAGTCCAAATAACTTGTCTTCCTGTTTTGATAGAGAAGGCTGCAATAGCTAAAGATTTTTCAATACAATTTTCATCTTTATTATTAGCGCTATTACAATGAGATAAATCAATAGCACCATTTTCATCATCCATATCAACAGGATTTTGTCTATCCCAAACTTCACTTTCATAAGTTTGATAAGTTTTCATATTCATACCAAGTCTACCAGCAGAACCAGAGTGTCTTTCTAAACAAGAATAATATTTTTCTTCTGCAGTTAAGAATAACTCATATTTAGCTTTTTCATCATCTCCAGCTTTAGCATTTAACCAATTACTATCAGCAGTTCTATAAGCTGTTAAGTGAGCTTCACAAGCAGTGGCCGCATCACCAGTTAAAGAAACTTGAGCATCTTTAAGATCTTTTCTTTTGGCCATTAATTGACCTCTATAAGAATCTTCGAAAGCAACCCATTTACCACCAGCAGAAGAACATTCTGACTCATTGTAAACATAACCTTTTTTAGCTTTAGCATAACCTTTTTTCTTAGTGTCGCCAACTTTAGCAGTTTTTCTAAAAGATATACCTGATTTTTTAACAAGACATTGATCAAATCTAATTTCAGCATCTGCCCATAGATCATTACCAAATTCATCATTATCTACGAAACCTCTATCTAAGAACATTTTAACTCTTTCAAAATCACCTTTAGCATTCTTTAATAGTTTTTCATATTGAGTCTTATCAGCTGTTTTTATTTTTCTACCACCACAGTTCGTCATTTCAGAACCATCTTTAGCAATACAAAGACCATTATTTTTAGCACAAGACTCTGCCGTTTTAGGTCTAGCAACTTTATCACACATTTCACCTTCCATGAATGCTTTTTCTTTAACTTCAGAGGCCTTAACACCAGCAGTAGCAGCACTTACACCACCAATTAACACGTCAATAGATCCATTAATCAATTGGCTCATAGCAGCACCATCATGTTTCATCTTAACTTTATAAGTCATTTTATCTTCTGATAAATTAAAGTTTTCTCTAGAACACAACATTCTTGAATTTTGACCTAAGAAGAACTTAAGAGGGTAGTATTTACCTTTTGAAACATTCACACCTTCAGGAGTAGTAGCACCCTTTTGTAAAGGACCATAACCAATATACACAGGACATTTACCAGAAGCATCTCTATAAGAAGTTAATCTTTCATATTTGTAATAACCATCAGAACCATAAGCAAACATCTTTCTTTCACAAGAATCTATCTCTTTAGGTTTAGAATAATTTTGCATAGTAGGGTGGCTTACAGGACATTTTACAGCACCATCTTTAATTTCAGGTTTAACAGCAACCCCTCTAACGTCTATACAATATTTATCTTGATAAACATAAGAAGGAGTTTCAGTATCAGTATTTAAATCAATACAGTCAGAAACAACAACACTTTCATCAGGATTAACAGTTTCAGCAACCTCTATATCCCAGTCAACAACAGATAACTCAGCTTCAGAAGTGTTAACTCTAGATTTTTTATAAAGATATTTTACTCTATGAGAAGTTTCTTTATCTTTTGCACCGGCAAACAATTCTTCATCAGTAAAGCTTGAATTAATATTACCACAAGCAGATAAGAAAGTTTTATTCATATCATTTAGGAAATCATACAAAGCTCTAGTTCCATGACCAGTTTCTTCTAACTCTTCTTCACAAGAAGATGATAGTAAAGAATACGCCGCTGAAGTATCGAAACATTTTCCATAAGGATTTCCGAAACCTTCACAATATCTAGCAGCACATTTTTTGGCAACTCTCTTACCCTTAGAAGAACTATAATCTTTTTTAAGACAATCTTCATCATCACTATCACATTCATCGTCTTCGTCATCTTCATCATCAGTAGATGTTGTTGATGTAGAAGAAAAAGGTGAATACACATTCGTAGTAGGTGCATTTGTATAAGGAACTGTAACTTTACCTCTAGCTACAACATCTTTCATATTAAACGAAAATAGTGCAACAAAACAAAGAGTTAAGAACAGCATAAAATTAAAAGATTTTTTAGTCATGATAAATATTTCCCTTTTTTATATCCCATATAGGTGCAATTATAGCACAATTTCAACTTCAAAACAAATGTTTTCGTAAGTTAATAAATCCATTCAATCTTAACAGTATTTTCTTCCGGAATTATTTCATTTCCAAACTCACAAACACCGTAAATTTGATCTGCGGATCTCTCCATTTCCTTTTGATTTATAGAAGATTCAACTATGCCACCTACACCAGTAGCAACTCCCTCAAAACTATCCATATCAAGGTAAACTTCACCTTCAGAACTATAAGAAGAATAATCTTTTTCGGCTGCTCTTTTTGCTCTCTCAAACGAAGCATCTGTTTTATAATCTTCTCTTAAAACGTCAATCTTAGCATCAGCTTTAGCCTGTACTTTTCTTCTTCTATTTACTTCTTTTTCAATATCTGCTAAGTTCGAATCAGAGGTAAAAGCCCCTTTATCATCTCCTAAAGCCTCCAAAGCTTCCGCCTTTTTCTTTTTACCACTTTTAAAACCACTCAAATCAATGCTTGATGCCATATTGATAGCAGCTAAACCTGTTTGAACAGATCCCATAATAACAGCCATCTTATGTCCAGTATCATCAACTTTTTCTCTCTTAATACCTAATCCAAAAGTCTCATATCCACACATAAATCTTTTACCAACTGTAAACCACTTCTCAGCTATTTCTCCATCTCTTTTATAAGTAACTTTATATTCACAAGTATCCTTATCTTCTTTCCATTTACCACCACCATCAGCACATAAAGAAACTTTTCTTTTCTTAATCATCTTAGCAACTTCGTCTTCCAAAGCAACAACATCAAAACTCTCAGAAATATCATTTTCCTCAACAGCTTCTAAAAAAGCAGATTCAAATTTATATTTATTAAAACATCCTAAATACATAGGAGCAGAACTACCAGCAGAGCAAATATCTTGCATAGTTTTTTTAATTTGCTTAAATTCCTCACTAGACTCCATATCAACTGGGCTAACTAAAACATCTTCAGCACCCTCAACAACACTTTCAGACTGAACCACAACACCAGAATCGGTATCTACAACAGTTTGCGAAGAAGTCTCTAACTGTTCACTAGTAGCATTTAATTGTTCCTGTAATTTACTCAAAGAATCGTTAGAAGAGGGTGTAGTAACTTCATTACCTGCAAAAGGGTTGACCACTTCAGCAGATGCCGGTGTAGCAACTTGATTGCCTGCGGTTCTAACTCGTCTACCTCTCGCAGCAAAAGAATGTTTAGCAAAACTATTAATGACAAATAGCTCAGCAACTAACATAACAGAAACTATCTTTCTTGAAACTCTCATAAAATCCTCCCTAAATATCTAAGAAAAATATATCATTTTTTATAAATCAAATCAAACTAAAAGTTAAAACTTATAAAAATCTTTCCACATTAAAGTCATGACTTGACCTTCTTGAGCTACCATCTGCCCATTCACCCAACAAGACCCTTTAGCTCTAACTTCAACAGAGTATTTTTCTATAGCACTATACTTTTTAATATCAGCAATTCCATTAGTAATGTCTCCAGCAGCAGATAAAATATTTCCAACGCCACCCATTGCAGCACCAACTCCAGCACCAGCAAGAGCTCCTACAGTTGCACCAGTGCCACCACTAGTAGCACTTGCGGCTTTCCCAGTAACTTCAGCAACCTCTCCAACATTTTTTTTAAGCTTTTCATTACCACTTGCAGAAACAGCGACATTAGCCAAACTTGTACCTACAGCAGCATAGCTAGAAACTTTTGCAGTCTTATCAATAACACTTAAAGTCTTAGCATATTTAGCGCTATCGGCAAATTTCTGAAGTTTTGTAGCTTTATCAGCGGCTTTAGCAGCAGCATCTATACCTTTCGAAGCTGAATTTGCAGCAGTACTCGCAGCATTTCCACCAGGAGTAGCAACATTGGCAACAGCAGCAACTAACTGCACACCACCATTAATAGTGTCAGCGTAAGCACGGTTTTTCATTTTCTTAGCATTCTGCTTGGCAATAGACTTAACTACAGGAGTTTCTGTACCAAAATATTCTTGAGAACACATAATTGTATCACCCATCTTAAAAGTCATCTCCTTAAGAGGTTTTTCAGAAGTAACACCATAAGATACTTTAACATCACACCCATAAGGATCATCAGCCGTAGAAGCATGTCCTAAATCAGCACAAAAGTCTTGCATTCTAACTTTCATAGAATTAACAAAATACTCTTTTAATCCAAGGTTACTATGACTTTTAGCAATAATATGAGAGCACTCATTAAGCAAAACCTCTGCCTCATCTAGATCAAAACATTTAACAAAAGGAACATAATCAGGCATTCCTTTATCTCCCTTGCAAACAGGTTCCATACAAGCTTCCAACTGTTTCAACTCATCATAAATAGTTGGTTCAACTTCAGGGTTCTTAGCTGCCCACCCAACACAATCAGACTGAGAAGTTATAGCAAAAGAATTTTTCAAACCACTTTCCATGCCAGAACATTTATCTAAAATAGCCTTACACTGCGTCTCAGAATATTGAAGTAATTCAATACCTTCCTTAACCATATAACCATCTAAATCATAAAACTGAGCTAGTTCACCATTATCTTTATTCATATTTAATGCTGAGGCCGAACAAGAACAAGCTCCCTTAACATCATCTTGTATACAATATTTATTCATACACATAGAATAAAACAGTTCACAACTTTCAGAGTTAACCAAATAACCTGGTATCCCAATAAGCTCCATAACCTTATCTTTTTCAGGTTGTATAACCGGGGCAGGGGTAGCAACAGTGTTGGAAACTTCTCTTCTCATTCTACCTCTAGGAGCTGCTATAACAGTGCTAACCAAAATAGCAAAAGCACTAACTCCAACAAATAAACTTAAAACTTTTTTATTCATATTGAATTCTCTCCCAAATTATTCAATCCAATTTAATTTAAACTTCGCACCTTCCTGTATAATAGGTCTTTGATCCATAAAACAAAATAGGTTGTTCTTAGAAGTATCTATAATCTTCTTACTTTGCTCATTCAATTGCTCAGTTCTTACCATAGCATTCATAATACCACTAACAGCAAACAAAGAAGAACTCAATCCAGATGAAACCATATTCACAGTTCTCATACCTTTTTGAAATCCTGTAGCGGTATCAGTAACTTTCTTACCAGTCTCTGCTGCAGCTTCTGCAACTTTATTAGCAGCCTTACTAGCCTCAGCAGCTGAAACTATACCACCAACAGTATTTGCAACAGCTCCTGTAATACTTATATAGCTTCCAACAACTCTAATTTTCTCACTTTGTATCAAAGCCTTTTGCAATTTAGCAGTATTATCTTTAACCTTAGCAACGGTATTAAATCCTGCCTCAGTACAATCTATAATATCACCAATCCCAAACATTCTAGTAGCAAATATCTTCATACCAGTTTCTTGAGTCTGAGCAACGTCTTGGGCATCTCTTTGTCTAGCATTGTTTGGCTTATAATATCCAAACGCAATCTCTACTTTACATTCACCAGCATTATTAGCTGCATTAACAATTTGCCCAGAATCAATTCTATCGCAATAAACTCTTTTAACATTTCCCATATCAGATAAGAATTCTTCCTTAAGCTCCATTAACTGACCAGGAGAATCGGCATGGGCAGAACAATGATTTCCAACTTTATTAATAGCATCAGCAGTAAAACACTTAGTAAACTGTAAATCAGGATCCTTTCCCTCAGAACACAAAGGTTTCATACAAGATTTAAATTTCTCATATCTACCAAAATAAGAATCTTCAGCGGCCTTTTGCAAATTGGTCTTAATATTTCCCAAAGCTAATTGAGCGCAGTCATTATCCATAGCCATTTTATACTCTGAAACAATCTTTCTCTTAAGAGTAGGGCATTGATTTAATAAAGAAGCACATTCTTGTTTTTGCTTAACATAAACAGAATATCCAATAGGTTTGATATCTGCTCGTTTATCTTCAGGTATATTTTGTTCGGCCATAGAAGAACAACCACATCTTCCAAAACCATCGTTATAACATTGTAAATTCATACATCTATCATAAAGTCTCTTACAATCACTATTTTCTATATTATTCAGGTCTATAGCAAAAGATTTGTTCGCAATAAAACAAGAAGATAAAATAGATAAAGTTAAAATAAATTTTTTCATTATTGATCCATACCTCCAATAATAAACATATCACCTTCTTCAGCAACTTGCTGATCATTCATAAAACAAGCACCTCTTTTTGCAAGGGTAATTCTATTCATTTCTTTAACCGTATTAGCAGCCATTTCTGTAGTCATAGCAGCAGCATTAATAATCATAGTAACAATATTAGGAATGGCCTTAACGACATTCACAACACCTTTAACAGAAGTAACAATAGCATCTAAGAAAAAAGTGCTTTTCTCTTTTCTAGTACCAAGGTCTACATCAAAGTAATTTTGAGCACACTCAACTACTTCACCCATAACAAATTCTTTTCTTTTCTTAACAGTCTTCATATTTTCAGCCCTGAATTCTACCATGAAAGAACACTTCATTGTATTATTATCGAAAATAGCCCCGGGATTATCCATGCAAAAATTAAATTGAGCCTTTCTAATCTCATCATACATTTCAGCTTTAATAGTAAACGGAGTAGAGGACTTAGCCAAAACATCTTCACATTTTTTCTCTAGAATTTCCATTTTATAAGGCTTCCAACAGTTTATATATTGTGGAGCATCTGGATTAGTAGGGTCAGCGCATTGTTCTCTCATGCAGTTTCTATAAAACTTATAATGGTAACCATAGTTCTCACCTTTAGCTTTACTAGAAAGATAACTCTGTATATTAGCAACAGCTTGAACATTCTTAGCATCTATTTGGAATGCTAACTCAAACATATCTCTTTTATGTCTATCCTTTATAGAAAAGGTACACATAGCATTCGCATAATTAAATAACTCCCTACCTTTTCTTAATTTAGCACCATTAACATTTACATACTCATTTCCCTTATAATCTTTATTGCAAGCTAAAATGCCGTTACCATCGGTAACAGCGTTATTACAAAATTCCTTAACGCACTTATAAAAAGTATTGTACTCCTCATCAGCCACATTCATCGCAAAAGCCACTGATGAAACTAAAGAAATAGCAATAGAAACAATTCCCAATTTAAAAAGCTTAATCATAAAATCTCCCCCTTTATAGTTTTAAGCCAAAACACCATATGCAAATATGCTCAACAATGATAATAAAGCAAACGGAGCATAAGGTAAATATCTCATTCTAAGTACCAAAGACGCCATAGCAAAATAAACGATTGATACTATTATCAAATAAGGAAAATAAGTAAACCCAAGTAAAGCACCCAAGAAAATCAATAGCTTAAGATCTCCGCCACCAAACCCATCAGGGTATTTCTTGTATGTAATAACAGTTAGAATGATACAAAGTAAATAAGCATAAATGGAACACATAGCACTATTTAAAACAGAAGGTGATGTATAATGTAAAATTCCAGCCAACAATTTAGAATTGTTAGCAACAACATCAATAGTAGTCAAATCTACATAATATCCTTTTAAAGCCACAAAAAGAAAAGTAACCAATATAGCAGGGAAAGAAATCAAATCCGGTATCAAACAAAACTTTCTATCAATCTCTGAGATAAGAAATATCATATAAGCAAGAATTAAAAACACAATAACTAGAGGTAAAAACAAAGAATCTATAGCTAGATACATATTATAAGAAAGAGCCGCAAAAACAGACCCTAAAATAAGATGTCTAAACAATCTTTTTCTAAGCATTTTAGCTCTAACATCCATCCAGTATTTTCTACCAGATATCTTCTTGTTTTTCATAAGCTTTTTCCATCCCTTATATTTTAAAATAAGCTCGGCATTTGTATATCCGAACATCCTAACTATATAAGAGCCAAAACACTCCATTTTAAAGCCTAAATAAAACGGCAATAATGCAAAAAAAATAAAACCTAATATATCGCAAAATAAACTCATATCACACATTCCAAATAAATAATATTGACAGTTACCCAATCATTCTATATAATTCTCATATCAATTAATATTCTAACACAATTTCGTTAACAAGACAAATTAAAAATGAAAGATATTTCTAATGAAAAATAATAGCTGGACAGACAAAAAAGTTGAAAAATTAAAAAAGTACTTAGCAAAGGGACTTACTACTTCAGAAATAGGTAAAAAGTTAGACCTTTCTAAGAATGCTGTTATAGGAAAAATTCATAGATTAAAACTTAACGAAACTATTAAAAAAGAGACTCCTGCTAAAAAGCCTAGTCTATTCAAGAGCTTATCTATTAAAAAAACTCCTGAAAAAACAGCGAAGAAAGCATCTCCAAAAGCTAAAAAAGAAGGTACTAAAAAAGCTACTAAAGCAAAAACTTTAGAACTTCCTCTAGGTGAAGCTCCAGCTAAAGAAGCTAAAAAGGCAGTTAAAAAAACTACTAAATCTACTAAAAAAGAAACTACTTCTGAAGAAAAAGAAATCAAAGTTATTGAAAAGCCTGCTACTAAAAAAGCATCAGCTCCTGCTTCTACAGGCAAAGGCTATAAACTTCAAGATATCGGTTTTAATATGTGTAAATGGCCACTAGAAGAGGGTGACGAAGACGGTAACTTCTTATTCTGTGGATGCCAAACTGAAGATAAAAAACAATATTGCGCTGAACACCTTGCAGAAGCTTATGTTCAACAGGACGATAAAAAGTAGTTTTTCTAAACAATTTTCTTTTGACCTTTATTGTTTTTTATAGTATAATACACTCATATTTACAAATTAGTAAAGCGTGGGAAAGACACTATGGATAACAAAAAAATTGAAAAATGGACGATGGACGAAAAGACATCGTTAGATAAGTTTGTATATAAATCAAATGATGTAGACTTTGAAGCTTTTTACTTGCCTAACAACAAAGTTCAACCAATATTTGTCATAGACCACAAGATTTCAGACGAAGTTATAGATCCTATTCTAATTATCAATCCAGATGAAACTGATAAAGAAAGAAAATGGGATAGACTTCTTTCAGAAAAATACAACGTTAATCCAATGAACGTTCGTCCTAAGAAAAATAATAAATATCTAAAACTAGACGTTATCTATAAAGGCTTAAATCTATATAGAGATTATGTAGAAATGCCTGATCAAAGAATTGCTAATAAAATAGAGCATAACAAATTAACAGAATTATTAAAAGTATGTAAAGAAAGATTAGATTTCTTACATCTTGATCTTAAAAGAGCTACTTCTACAAAGGGAACAAGTGCAAAAACACTTAAGAATCTAGAAGATCACTTAGAAAGAGTTAAAATCAAACTTAAAAAGATTGAAGAAAATCCAAAGATAGAAGGGTTCACTGCTAAAGAAGAAAGAGAAAGAAGTAAAATCTTTGAATTAGAAGATAAAATTAAATCTGCTAAAAGAAGAATTAAAAGAGCAGAGAAGAGAGAAGCTGAAAATCAAGAAAAGATTGAAGTTATCAAAGAGCAAATCAAAAAAATTGAAGATAGAGTTAAAAAGATTAAGCCTGCTGACGAGACTATTCAACCAGAAGCAAAGGCATCTCATACTATTGCTGAAACAGTAACTGAAACTGTTGAAAAAATAGAGAAAAAAATTGAGGAAAAACTTCACAACTTAACTCATCATAAAGAAGATAAAAAAGAAGCGAAAGCTGAAAAGAAAGAAGTTCAAGAAGTTAAGCTTACAATTGATGTTCCTAATAAAAAAGTAGAAGAAGAGGAAATTAAACTAGAAATAGAGCATAAAAAACCTCTTAAAATACAACATCAAGAAACTTTCCCTAAGGACAAGTTTGCTACAAAAGAAGAGTTAAAAGAAACTCACAAAAATATTGATGCAACTAAAAAAGATGTTCACTTTACTAAAAAGGATATAGAACATACTAAAAAAGAAATCACTTCTCTTAAAAAAGAAATTAAAGTTGTAGCTGAAAAGAAACATAAAGTTCTTGCAGCAGAAGGTAAAGAAGATAAGAAAAAAGCATTCAGTCATCTTCTAACAATATTACTACTATTATTCATCTCTATAGCTTTATTTGTTTTCCTAAACAGAGAGCATATGCAAAAAACTAGAGTTAAACCTCAAAACATAGAAGTTGTTAACGAAGATCTTAATAAAAATTTCGAAGACATGGATAGTCTAGAAAGAGAAAATAGAATCTATTTCAACAACCAATCTGTAAAAAAAATAAGAGTATCTACAGGAACTAGAACAGAAAGATTAGTAGACGCGCCTATGAAACCAGTTGAAGCTCCTTATGGTAAATACGAAGCTCCTGAAGAAACTCAAGAAGTTATCAGAGAAGATAAAGCAGAAAAACTAGACGCTAGAATGAATATCTTCAGCAGAAAACTTAAAGAACTTAAAGATGCTCAAAAAGCTGCTAAACCTCATCATGTAGAAGAAAATCATGATCATAAAGAAGTAGTTCTTTCTGAAGACGAGGCAAAGAAAAGCGTTCTTAAAGTTATCATTCCTGTTAAAGAAGAAAGCCATATAGAAAACAAAACAGTTATTAGAGAGGCTTCTCATTCTGAAGAAAGATATGAAGAGGAAGTTATTGAAGAAACTGAAGAAGTTTATGTTGCTGATCTAGGAAGAGAAACTCCAGAAGAATTCCAAGAACAACCTATGGAAGTTCCTCTTGCAACTGTACAAGAACAAACTTTCAAGAAAGATCTTATCGAATTCAAGAAACTTATTGGCTTCGACGAAGAAAAATACGTAAGAGTATTCAGCCTAATGAAAATATCTTACGAAAAAAGAGATCTTGGTACTTTCAAACTTTACTATAAAGAAGTAGAAAGAATGAACTACGAATGGGAAGTTATTAAAAACAAATTCATGGAAGAGTTCTATTACATTCACAGCGATATGGAAAGTACTCCTGGAGAAAATGAAGAATATGTTATCAGCAGATTTATAATTGATAGCTATATCGAAGATTTCCAAAGATACTACAATGCTGTAACAAGAGAAACACCTAACTTCATTAATCCAGAATTACTAAGAGAGATGAAGTTACATACTGTAAATCCTTACAGATACAGAAATGCTAATGAAAAATTAGATTTAATGCTTAGAGCATTAGAAGAAATTAATTTAAAACAACAACCAATCTTATAGGGGATGAAAATGGTAGAAAAAGCAAAAAGTAAAAAAAGTAAAAATACTGCTGCTAAAAAAACAGCTTCAAAAATAGCTCTTAAAAAAGCTGCTGCTAAGAAGGAAATTATGGAAAAAATCGCTAAGCAGGCTGAAGAAATAAAACAAGAAGCTGTAGCACTAGAAGTTGCTACAGAAAATGAAGTTGCTCAAGAAACGACAGAAGCTCCTAAAGAAGAAAAAGCTGCTCCTATAGTTATAGACGATACAGCAAACACAGAAGATTTCGTAGTTAAAATGAAAATGGAAAACGGAGTTGTATGCGATGTAGAAGAAGTTAAACCTTCTTGCGGAAGCATCTTAAAAGAAAAAAGATTAGAGAAAAACGTTTCTATAAAAGAAATTTCATCTTCTCTTATGATTAAAAGTTCTTACCTAGAAGCTCTTGAAGATGATAACATGGATGAAATCCCAGGTAAAACATATGTATATGGCTACATTAGAGCATATGCTAATTACTTAGGTCTAGATGACAACGAATTAATCAATATCTACAAAGACTCTATCTCAGAAACATCTGAAGAAACTAAAGAAGAAATTGTAGAAAGACAATACCAAAACATAGAAAAGAACGGCTTATACATGAAAATGTTGTTCCTAGTTCTTGGTGTCTTAGCATTCACATCTCTTTCCCTATATGGTTACAATATGTATACTCAAAAGAAAGCGGATGAAGCTAGAGAAGCTATGAATGAAAAAATCTTACAAGATCTAATGTCTGAAGAAGATAATCTAATAGAAGCTATGAACCAAGAAGCTATGTTAGAAGGCGGAATTGAAGTTCAAGAAGGTGAGGTATTACCAACTGAAGAAGGAATTGAAACTTCAGAAGAAGTAGTTACAGACGAAGCAACAATTACTCCTGAAGAAACTAAAGAAGAAGCTACTCCAATTTCAAGCGTAAGAAGAGATATTCAAATGATAGCTACAGGCTCTGTTTGGATTAAACTTAAAGAAGGTGGTAAGTACGAATACTCTCACGTAGAAAAAATGGATATAGGCGGCGGAAACGACGTTTTCGAAACACTTTTAAGAAAAGGTGAAAACAGCCAATTACCAACTCTAGAAGAAAACAAAGTATATTACCTTACAATCGGTAACATAGAAAATACTAAAGTTATCTTAAACGGCCAAGAACTAGAGTTAAGAGAAGCTAAACAAACTGCAATCTTTAACATCAGATTAGACACAACTAAAGATATTAAAGAACAACTTAAAAGAAGAATTTAATATCCTCTTTAAGAAAAATAGAAAGATCCTAAGAAATTAGGGTCTTTTTTAATTTCTACTCCATCAAAATTTCATTGAATTTTCAAAAGAAATACCATATAATAATCAAAGTTTTAATGCTTCGTAAAAAATTCTTACAATAATTTTGTGCGAAGTATGTTGAAATAAATTTCAATTTTTTTGAGTGTATAAATAATACATGATAAAAAATTTACAATTGATATTTCAACTTTAATTCGTGCAAAAGGAGAAGCAAGAAATGAGTAAAGTAATCGCTAAACCAATGTCAGGTTTCCAAGAATTATCTCTAAAGAAGCAAATAATTTTTGATAAAATAAAGAGAACTATAGAAAAAACTTTCGAAGAAGAAGGCTTTTTTTCAATAGATACTCCTGCTATCGAAAGATGGGAAGTTCTTAATGGTAAAGGTGGAGAAGAAAATCAAAAGCTTATTTACAAAATAGATAAAGACACTCCTCAAGGACTTAGATTTGACCTTACAGTACCATTCGCTAGATACGTAGCAAATAACCTTAACGATTTACCAATGCCATTCCCTCGTTACCAAATAGGTAAAGTATATAGAGGCGAAAGAGCCCAAGCAGGTCGTTTCAGAGAATTTTACCAATGCGACATAGACATAGCTGCCCCAGTAGAAAGATTAGGGAAAGGTAGTAGTAATAGAATTTTATTAACTCTAGCAAATACTTTAAAAAATATTTTAGAAAATACCTCTATTTTAAAAAAACAATTTAACTTTGAAATTCTTGTAGGACACAGAGCTATTTTAAATCAATTTTTTGAAGAAAATAATTTATCAGACAAATCAACGAAAATTCTTCAAATAATAGATGATATTAAAAAGATAGGCGAAGAAAAAGTTTGCGAAAAACTAAAAGAAATAGATTTATCTGATGAGGATATTAAAAAAACAATTAACTTGATTAATTGCTCATCTATAAATGATTTAAAATCATTTTCTTGGAAAAATATAGAGAATATAAAACCTTTTATAGAAGAATTAGAATATGTGATAAAAAGTAATAATAAAGCAGTGTTAGATCTTTCAATCACTAGAGGATTAGATTATTATACAGGAATTGTGTTCGAAACATTCATAGAAGGAGAACTTTCTAAATATGGTTCTATGATGAGTGGTGGTCAATACGATGGACTTATCAATACATTTTTACCAAATCAAAATATAGGTGGAATAGGGGGGTCTATAGGTCTATCTCGTCTATTTGATATTTTAGATAAAGAAGATTTATTTAAAGATATTCATTTATATGAATTTGGTTTTATTTGCGAACTTACAGGTGAAAAAATAGAAGAAGGTTTTGATTTTTCAAAATCTCATGAAATTTTTGAAGAAGCTGAAGCTATAATTAAAAAAGAGTTAAAAGAATTCAGAAAAACTAGTAGTTTTACATCAAATACAAACAAAATCTATAAAAAATATAGTAAAAACATCCCTGTTATCCTAATACTTGAAAACAATGAATTCAAAGTTAAAAATATGCTTTCTAACGAACAAGAAGTATTTACTAACAAAGAAGATGCTATTTCAAAAGCAAAAGAACTTCTTGCTAAATTATAGCTTTTTCCCTTTACAATCTAGCACAAATAAATAAACTATGAAAAGATTTTAAAATACAGGAAAAAGAAATGTCAGTAGAAAAAAGTAAATTCGACCTAAAACTAGAACAAGTAAAAGAAAAATTACAAACCTTAGAAGATAAACTTTCTCAAGGTATTGATGACAATAAAGAATTCGCAAAAACATCTAAAGAATATTCCGATCTAAAGCCAGTTGTAGAAGCTATAGACGAATACTTCACTACAAAATCTAACATGGAACAAGCTCAAGAACTTCTTAAAGATCCTGAAATGAAAGAGCTTGCTGAAATGGAATACCACGAAGCTAAACACCAACTACCTGAAATGGAAGACAAAATCAAAATCATGCTTCTACCAAAAGACGAAGCCGACGAAAAGAACGCTATCTTAGAAATCAGAGCTGGTACTGGTGGAGACGAAGCAGCCTTGTTCGCAGGTAACTTATTAGAAATGTATAGAGGCCTAGCAACAAATAAAGGTTGGAGATTTGAAATCACAAACGTAAACGAAGCTGAAGTTGGTGGCGTAAAAGAAGCCATTGTAGAAATCAGCGGACAAAACGTTTTCTCACAATTGAAATATGAATCTGGTGTACACAGAGTACAAAGAGTTCCAGAAACAGAAACACAGGGTAGGGTACATACTTCTGCCGCTACAGTAGCAGTTATGCCTGAAGCAGAAGACATCGATATCCAAATAGACCCTAAAGATTTAAGAATTGATACTTTCAGAGCATCTGGTGCTGGTGGACAACACGTTAACAAAACAGAATCTGCTGTAAGAATAACTCACATTCCTACTAACACAGTAGCAGAATGCCAGGACGGACGTTCTCAGCTTGCCAATAAAGATAAAGCTATGAAAACTCTTAAAGCAAGAATTTACGACGCTGAAAGACAAAAACAAGAACAAGCAAGAGCGGCTGACAGAAAGTCTAAAGTAGGTACAGGTGATAGATCTGCTCGTATCAGAACATATAACTACCCTCAAGGTAGAATATCTGAGCACAGAATTAACCTTACTCTATATAAGTTAGACGACGCTCTAGCCGGAGGTCCTGCACTTCAAGAAATTATAGATGCTCTTACAGCCGAAGAAAATCTTGAAAAGCTAGCAAACTTAGAAGCATAAAAAGCTTTTAAAACAAAGAGTATAAGGGAGTTCATTATGAGCTCCTTTCTTTTATAAGAGTACTTTCTCCTTGACTCTTTCAACTTCAAATCTAATAATTATATAAAGATCTACATATAAATCCCTAAATCAAGCACTATGATTTCAAACGAAGAAATACTTAATTTTATAGGTAATTACTTTGAAGAAATCTGCTTAACTATGACTATAATTTTTGTAAATATAATCATAACCATCATAGCAGTTTCAAAAAGATCCTATAAAAAATTACTAAAATTAATAGAAAAATATAAAAAATAGACAAAAAAGAGGGTGTAAAAAACAACTTCTTTTTTTATGAAAAAACCGCAGAAAACAAAGGTTTTTACAACCTTTTTCTATATAAACCAATCCCAAAAATAACATTTTTCACACTTTTTTTCTTGACAAATATATTATTTATGTTATATTTTTAATATATAAAGATACAATGTAAACAAAATATGCCCTGACTAACAAAATAGAGAAGGGCACTACAAAATCGTTAAACCTAAAAAATTAAGATATGAATTACTTTAATTTAAAAAACGCAAAATTAGCTCTGTTTCTAACAACAGTTTTCTTCTACATAATTTCATTATTTTTCTGGTACGTTGGAATTCACTTCAATAATGAAGCCTTTTCAACCCCAACATACATAACAATAGTATCGCTGATATTATTTGTAATGCTATGGATACCTGATGAAATCAGTTTCAAGCCACTTGGAATAAAAGATGAAGAAATGAGTGTAGGGATATTAATGTGGTGGCCAATAGCTGCTGCATTTGCTTTAAGCATTGATTGGTTAATCAAAGATTATGAAGCTCACGTACCATATTACTTAGTTCAGTTATATGGAGTAGTTAGGTTCATTCTAATAGGTATAAACTTTAAGAAAAAGAAGATTGGATTTAAAAAGAAATCTTTTTGTAAAAATTCTAAAATCTATTTAATAACAGATTTAATAGTTGTTGCACTTTTCTTAATGTTAGCAATCAATAGAGACAGTAGATATCTCGTTGACCTTGCTATAATAGGTTTACCTATGGTTCTTGCTTGGAGAAATTTACTTTCCGGGCGAGTTTAATCGAAAGATATTTAAAAGAAGAGGCTGTGGATCACAAATCCCAGCTTCTTTTTTTATGTCAAAATATCACTTAGAGCAACACATAAACCACTTCTAAAAATTATTAAAATTCACAATTTTCACACAAGCATAAAATTAACACATCCATACCTCTATAAAATAAGAGAGAAAAATCCATCAATATTTTTGTCGCATAATATATATTATGTATTAAAAAGCTCACAAAAAGCAGGGAATCGAATAAATAGAAACCAGAAACACAATTAAGAATTAATTACATATATTATACATATTTTTTTATTACAAACAACAAAAAGAAACTTTCCTTTTAAAAATCATTTGTTATAATATAACGCAAAAAGGAATTAAAGGAAGCTCTTCTTGCTTACCAGAATTAAAAATGAA
Organism: Alphaproteobacteria bacterium; assembly: GCA_025210155.1. Lineage (NCBI taxonomy): Bacteria > Pseudomonadati > Pseudomonadota > Alphaproteobacteria > Alphaproteobacteria bacterium. The sequence continues at coordinate 27,311 of JAOASE010000007.1, forward strand.
AAGGAAAAAATCATGAGCAAAGTTTTACTATGCATCCTAGACGGCGTTGGAATATACAAAGACTACGAAGGAAACGCATACACACATTCAAACACACCTAACTTAGACAGAATATTTTCATCTAATCCCTACTCTCACATAGAAGCTTCTGGCGAATTTGTAGGTCTTCCAGCTGGTCAAATGGGTAACTCTGAAGTTGGACACATGAATATAGGTGCTGGACGTGTTGTAGAGCAATTATTACCAAGAATCGAAAATTCCATCAAAAACAACAGCCTAAAAGACGACAAAAACCTTGAAAAATTAGTAGAAAAAACAAAGGCTTCAGGCGATTTAATTAATGTAATGGGCTTGTTATCTAGTGGCGGTATACACTCGCATATAAGACACATAACATATCTTTGCCAAACCCTTGCTGACAAAGGCTTACAAGTGAATTTACACGTTGTTACAGACGGTAGAGATACACCTCAAGAATCAGCTATAGAATTCATAAAAGAGTTCGAAGATGCTACATCATCAAATGAAAACATCAAAATAGCAACTCTTTCAGGTCGTTTCTACGCAATGGACAGAAACAATAACCAAGACAGAACTGACTTAACTCACGATACACTTCTTGGTAAAAAATCAGATGCTAAAAGATATACTACGGCAACTGAAGCAATAGAAGCATCATACAAAGAAGGTGTTACTGACGAATTTGTAGTACCATGCTTAATCGGAGATTACGAAGGCATGAAAGATGGAGAATCATTCATATTCGCAAATTTCCGTTCAGACAGAGCTAGACAAATCTGCTCAAAATTCCTAAACAGCAAAGATATTAAATTATCCGCACTAGCTGGTATGGCAGACTACTCAGCAGAACTAAGCAAATCCCTAATCACTCTATTCCCTGATTTAGAAATTAAAAAGACATTAGGTGAAGTAGTTGCTGAAAATGGATTAAGCCAACTTAGAATCGCTGAAACTGAAAAATATGCACACGTAACTTTCTTCCTTAACGGTGGAGAAGAAACAGAATTCAAAAACGAAGATAGAATTCTTGTAGAATCTCCAAGAGTAGAAACTTACGACCAAGCACCTGACATGTCTGCAAAAGAAATTACTGAAAAACTTACAGCTGATTTAGATACTCAAAAACACGACGTAATCATTCTAAACTATGCAAACGGTGATATGCTAGGCCACACAGGAAATATGGATGCAACAGAGCAATCTGTAGAAACTGTAGATGCTTGCGTTGCAGAACTAGAAAAGAAATGTAAAGAAAATGGCTACCATTTAATGATCACAGCAGATCACGGTAACTGCGAAATCATGATTAACGAAGAAACTGGTAAACCTCACACTGCTCATACTTGCAATGTAGTTCCATTTTCTATCATAGAGCCAACTGAAAACAAAGAAATCAAATCTCTTTCAGAAGGCGCTTTATGTGACGTAGCTCCTACAATTCTAGAAATAGTAGGTATCACGCAACCAACTGAAATGACTGGAAAATCTTTAATCAAAAAATAAATGATTAAGTTTCTAAAATTAAAGAGTGGGACCTCTTAATAAGACCCCACTCTATTTTTATAGCTATTTTTTAAAAACAAGAGATAGATTCCTATCCAACTCTTACCACGCGTCGAAAATCCCTCTCTTTTTTCCATCTCTCTTACTCTTTCTACTAGAATTCTTAACTGTAATAACAAACTTGCTATAGCAGCTAAAAACATAACTATCGAAATTACAATCGCTATATCAACTATCTTAATTAAAAAGCAAAACCCAACAACTGGAGCGCCAACAATAACTATAGACATAGTAAAAATAGACCATCTAAGAGCATCTCTTATGCTAAATCTTTTCATAAATTAATTTGTTTTAGGTTTAAATTTTCCTCTGAGGGAACATTCTAGTTTCAAAACAATAATAAATCAAGAAATAAATCCTAAATATAAAAAAAGGAGGCAAAACTGCCCCTCCCTACCACAAATTTTCTTTAAAAATTGAAAAAACAATCAACTTATGCGAAAAAGAATTAATAAAAAATAAAAGAAAAGCACAAAAGCCAACTTCTATCCACCCATAAAAAGGCATATTAACGTTCTTAACAATAAAAATTATCCTCAAGATAGATAAAACTACAAGTAATAACATAAGAATAAGATATTTATCAGCTCTTTTCTCTGTTTCACCCATATGCTTTAAAAGCTTAAGCTCCATCTCTTTAATTTTCTTCATAATTGGTTAGATTTTGGTTTTTAAAAATATACTTAGGAAAAAAGTACTACCGACCTATGGAAATGTCAAATAAAAAAGCCACTTCCATAAGAAAGCGGCTATTAAAAATTTTATTTTTTCCAATAATTACAATCCTTTATATATACATAGGCCTTTTGTAATGTTAACTTTTCAGATCTATCTAGACCTTTTGAAAAGAAACCTATATTTAACATTAGAAACAATGAAACGAAAAGTGAAAACAAGCCAAATTGCTCCATAACAATTGATACAATCATTAAAAATGAAATTGCAAACTTAGAAAAAACGTAGATTTTTAAATTTCTATCCATATCTGGGTGTTTAAAAAATAATTTAAGATGTAAACATATTTTAAAACCCCAAAAAATCAAGTAAAAAAAGAAAAAGCTCCCAAATTAATGAAAGCTTCCTCCTCTATTTCATGTAATATTAACAACTAAAATGGAATTTCATCATCAATATCATCTACATCTGCTGATTTAGCATTAAAACCACCATTATCAGATGAACCACCCATAGAAGATCCACCATCTCTACCATCTAACATAATAAGAGTAGCATTAAAATTAGAAAGAACAACTTCTGTTGTATATTTATCTACGCCTGAAGCATCTTGCCATTTTCTAGTTCTTAATTGACCTTCAACATAAACTTTACTTCCTTTATGAAGATATCTTTCACAAACATCTGCAAGACCTTGAGAGAACACAACAACTCTATGCCATTCAGTTCTTTCTTGTCTTTCACCAGACTTATCTTTCCAAGATTCAGATGTTGCTACTGTAAAAGAAACAATCTTATTTCCATCTTGTGAATTTCTAACTTCAGGTTCAGCTCCTAAGTTACCAACTAAAGTAACTTTATTAACACTTCCCACCATTTTACGCACTCCTTACTTCTACGACTCTATTTTTCTTATTCAGTAAACCAATAAATCAACCAAATAAATTTTAATAAATCAACTATAGCAATATACAAAAATTATTCAAGCAAAAAAGCTCTAAAAAAAATAAAATTTCCAATAAAAAAACTCTATAAGAAATAGTGCCGTCCAAAGCCCAATTCAATTCCTTATAGAGTTTCATTTAATCCAACGTAATTCAATTTTTTTTTCATAACATCACAAATTTTTATGCTTTAACTTTTTTACCAAATAAAGGTTTAACAATATAGGGATATATCACTAACATATAGAGAGTTCCCAAAGCAATAAAAGCCGCGACTGCTATTCCAAAAATCTTTTCAAATTCCATGACATAAGTGTTTAGGTTTATAGATAAATTTATAAAGGAATTATATCACAATTTTAATTCCATGTCAAATACACCTAATTTTAGTGATGTCTGTGCAGCCATTTATGATGATGGTGGTGTTCTTTTTTCTTGCTTTTATGCTCAGCCATAAATATACCACCAAGAACAATCACAACACCTAACATTTGTTGGAAAGTAAATAAATTTCCAAAAATAAAGTAGTCCCAAATTAAAACCAATGGAGGTAACATCATAGTAGCAGGAATAACTACATGAATTGGCAACTCAACAATAGCTTTAGAAACAACAAATTTAGCAATTAAAGTTCCATAAAGAAGAACCCACAAGAATGAGAATATAGCTATATCAGAAATATTTCTCACGGCTTCAACCTGACCAGTTTCAAAGAAGTAAGATATTATAGATGCTCCTATACCAATAGTAAGAAATCTTCCAAGTAATAACTCCCCTACTTCAAGCTTTACCTTTTTAATAATATTAACATTAATTCCAGCCATAAAAGACGCTAACAAAGGAATATATAATAAATGGGAATTATCTAAAGAAACATTACTAGTAACCAAGAATAGTCCAGCAAAAGCTCCTAAAACCCCTGTTGCCTCTCTTCTACTCATCTTCTCATTAAAAATAAAAGTTGCCAAGAATATAGAAAATGGAACTTCCGAAATCAAATTGACTATACCAGGAGAAAATATCTTAAAGCTGTAAAAGAACAAAGATATAGTAACTAAAGAAATGGCACCTGAAAAAAAGTTCTTTTTTAAATTCTCTTTTTTTAATCTAAAGAAAAATGACATAGCTAAAGCAGCTATTAAGAATCGCACTCCTAAAAAGAACATAGTTGGCAACTCATTCAAACCTAATTTAATTGCAATAGGTGTAAAAGAATTAAATATCATGGCCACAAATAATATAATCATTAACTTTTTATTTTTATCCATAACGAATCTCCTTCATAATAAAAATCTCACACGAATTATACCACAAAAACAACCATTTAGAAAGTATTAATAATAAAAAAAGCGATGCCTTTTAGACACCACTTTTAAAAATTTTAATACTCAAAATAATCATTTAAGATTTTAGTAATATTTTCAGTCATTTTTAATGAACTAGATTTTTCATCTTCCTCTGTAGGTAAAATAGCCCCCAAACCTTTAAAGTTAATTTCCTTCACAATATCTTGAATACCATCTTTAGTTATCAAAACAGATTTAAACTCATAATTAAAACCAAATTTATCATGAATTTCCTTTAGTGTCAAAAAAAGATTATAAATCAAGCCTTTATCAAAAGCCTTATCAATTATAAAATCCTGTACTTTAGACTTTAAAACTCCAGATCCGGAAAATTCCCATTTTTTATAATCTTCTTCATGCTCAGAATATTTCAAAGAAAATAGTTCTTTAAACGGATTTTTAGAATTGCCCCCACTCCCATCTTTCTTTTTCAAAAAATACATTGATAAAGACGATGTTACCCGAAGCGCATCACAACCATTATCCCACAATGGCTTAAGATTTATTTTTTTCATAATTTATTTATTAAAATATTAATTTTTAAACGAACAATAAATAAAGACTAAAACATAAAATTTATATTTACAATAAAAAAGCCCCACAAATCGTGAGGCTCTAAAATATAATCCAAAGATCTAACTATTTTTTAAGTATAGCTTTACCTGGATAAACTGCGTCAGAACCTAGTTCTTCTTCAATTCTGATTAATTGATTGTATTTAGCAATTCTATCAGATCTAGAAAGTGAACCAGTTTTAATTTGACCAGTTTCTAATGCAACAACGATATCAGAAATGATAGCATCTTCAGTTTCACCAGATCTGTGAGAAACTACTGCAGTATAACCAGCTTCATGAGCCATTTGAATAGCTTCGATAGATTCAGTAACTGAACCAATTTGGTTAACTTTAACTAAGATAGAGTTAGCAGTATCTGTATCAATACCTTTTTTCAATCTTTTAGTATTTGTAACGAAAAGGTCATCACCAACGATTTGAATTTTATTACCTAATTTTTCAGTCATTAGTTTCCAACCATCCCAATCGTCTTCTGCAAGACCATCTTCAATTGAGAAAATAGGATATTTAGCAACTAAAGCTTCATAGTATTCAACCATTTCTTCAGATGTAAGAACTTCACCAACACCTTCTAAGTGGTATTTACCATCTTTGTAGAATTCAGACGCAGCAGCGTCAAGAGCGATAACAACGTCTTCACCAGCTTTGTAACCAGCATCAGAAATAGCTTTTAAGATAAAGTCTAAAGCTTCGTCTGAAGATTTAACAGCTGGAGCGAAACCACCTTCGTCACCAACATTAGTATTTAAACCAGCAGCTTTTAATTCTTTTTTCAAGTTATGGAAAATTTCAGCACCCATTCTAACAGCTTCTTTAAGAGAAGACGCACCTACAGGCATAACCATAAATTCTTGGATATCAACTGGGTTATCAGCGTGAGAACCACCATTAAGGATGTTCATCATTGGAACTGGTAATGTTTTGTAGTTAGAACCAACCATTTCACCTAAGTATTTATAAAGAGAAATACCTTTTTCTTGAGCAGCAACTCTAGCACAAGCTAGTGAAACAGCAAGAATAGCGTTAGCACCTAAATTACCTTTATTTTCAGTACCATCGATTTCAATCATTTTTCTATCGATAGCTTCTTGATCAGTAACGTCCATACCTACGATTGCATCAGCAATTTTAGTATTTACGTTTTCAACTGCTTTTAAAACACCTTTACCTAGGTAACGAGCTTTATCACCGTCTCTAAGTTCAACAGCTTCATGAATACCTGTTGAAGCACCTGATGGAACGCAAGCGCTAGCTTTAGCACCTGATTCTAGAATAACATCAGCTTCTACAGTTGGATTACCACGAGAATCTAAAATCTCTCTAGCAATAATTTTTGTGATTTTTGTCATATAACCAACTCCTTTTTATTAATTGTTATAACAGTAAGAGAATATACTCCAAAAATATGAAATTTCAACAGTTTTATTCAAAAAAATTAAAAAATATTTTTTTCCCAATAAAAAACTTTTTTCCTAGCCATTTTTATGTTATACTGTAGGGAGAAATAAGATAAAAAGAATCTTTTATGGGAAGAGAAAATATGAAAAAAATTTCGTTTTTTACAGTACTTACATCTATTGCTGGAGCAAGTGTGTTTTCATCAACTTCTAATGCCTACGAATATAGAACTGGCGAAGGTAAGCCAATCTACTACGATATGTTAGAAAATGAATATAATAATTCATTCAGCTTTGCTACATGCGACGAAAACGACTCTGACTGCAAATTAGACAGAGCTCCTAAGATCAAACTTAAACCAACTGTAAAAACTTCTTCAAGAAAAGTAAGATATACTAGCAACAACAGACAATTTCAATCTGGTCAAACAAAATCACAAAGCGCTGCAGTTTTTCAACCAAAAGCACAACCAGTTATGACACAACCTACTATCCAACCATCATATGAGCTAGGCCCACTAGAATCGGCATTCGAAATTGCTCACCCTGAAAATGGATGGGAAGGTAGCTTAAACTATTTCACAGGTACAAGTCACTTTGAATTTACAACCTCTACAAATTCAAAACTTAAATGGTTAAATATGGATACTTCTGGAGTAGAATTAAACTTAAGAAAATATTGGACAAGCGGTAGAGACAATCAATACTTCTTAGATCTATCTCTTGCTAAAGGTTCTACTGATACAGATTATACAACAGACGACGACATCACTAACCCATTAGTAGTGTTCTCTGCAGGTACAGGTGATGGTGAGTTAAACGACTATAAAATCGGTTTTGGTTATAAAAGTAAAAGACAAATCCTAGGCTTCGACACTAGATATGTATTTGGTTTCAAAAGAAAAAATATGGATCTACAAATGTTAGGACATCAACAACCTGTTACTAAATACTTAACAAGCTGTACTAATCACGTTAGCGACAGTAGTGGCGCAATTCCTGATATCAAGCTTTCAGATGGAAGTACTGTTGGCGGACTATGTCAATATACATTTAATGCTAATACAAGCATTGAAGGGTTCTTAAGTCCTGAAAATATTGAATATAGAGATACTGACGGCGACGGAGATTTCGACGTATACAAAGATTATAACTCTACTCCTGTAGCATCACCTAATTATGTAGGAGATTCATCTATAACGGTTTACATCCCTCTTGGAAACTTAATACAAAAAGAAGATGAAGAATATGAAATTCAAGAAGTATACTTTACTACAGATTCAAAAGCACAACACGGTATGATAGACATGAACAATGCTCAAATGAATGATACATTCGGCGGCTATGCATTTACCAATGATATTACTAAACCAAATGAACCAACTCAAATATATGACGTAACTTGGGATGGTATCTACGCCGGTATAGAATTAGAAAAAGCATTATCTATGAGAGATTATCTTAAGTTTTATGCAGAAGTATTCTATGGTAAATATACTGCAGACGGAAACTGGCCAGCAAGAGGATTAACTTTCGAAGACGAAGCTAGTTCAGCTACAGGATTTACTTTCTCAGCAGAATATAACTATATATTACAAAATAACGTTACTCTTTTTGCAGGATGGACTTATGATTACCTAGAAGCAAAAGATGGCGACACTACTTATGCAGATGGTTCAGTAACAGAAAATCTAATTGACGAAGCATTCTGGAAATATAACGGATTTAAATTTGGACTTAAAGCAGGATTTTAAAAGGAGAGAAAAACAAAATGAAACTAAATAAATTCGCATTAGTATTAAGTGTTTTAACATTAACATCATGTCAACAATTACAAAACACTTTCACAAACACAAATAACAAAGCCAACTTTACAAATGGCCCTACTTCTGAAGTACCATATTCATTTTCAAACTTCTCAGATGTTCCTATTCCAGAAGAATCTAGCATGGTAGTAGAAAAAACAAGAGTATTTGGTGAAAAAGACGAATGGGTTGGAACTCTATATCTAAACTCTCCATTCACTCTAAGCAACGTATTTAACTTCTACTCTTCTCAAATGGAAGAATTTGATTGGAAAAAACTTTCTGTAATTAGAGGTGGTGAAACTATCCTTACATATATCCAAGAAGATAGAATCGCTACAATCTTCATAGAAGAAACATCTCTATCAGGAACAAACATCTCTTTCACAGTATCACCTATTCCAAATGATATAAGAAAAATGTTCGCTCCTAAAGAAGAAGCTAATAAAGAAACTGTTATAAAAGAAGAAATCAAAACTGAAGGTGCTCTAGAAATAGAAACTGAAGAAGTTGAAGAAAAATTTCACAATCCAGGTGCATTAAATATAGAAGAAACACCTGCGGTTGAAGAAGCCCCTTCTACAAACTCTAGTGAAAACAATGGGTTATCAAATGAAGAGAAAGATTTCTTTAATTTTTAAATAAAAAAATCCAAAGAAAACAATGGTTTTTACAAAAAAGACTTGAACTAAAAAAGATTATATTATAGTCTATTATGCAATATGATAAATATTAAGAATAAAATAAAAAAGCTTTTTAGCAAAAAAGAATTCATTATCAAAAAGAACGATGAATTTGTAACTTATACCTTAAGCTCTAAGTTTCAGGTATTTATTTCTTTATTATTTATTATAATGACAGCATCTCTAGGCATGACTTCTTACATGTACTTCTCAAATAAGTTTGCAATAGAAAACTCTATCGAAATGAAGAAATTAACTCAAAAAAAGATAGAAAACACTATTATCAAAACAAAAGTATATAAAGAAGAGTTCGATAACGTTGTAAAAAAACTAAAAGCTTTCAACAAAAAAACTATTAAAAAATTAGAAAAAACAGAACAACTTTCTGAAAAAGAAAAAGCTCAACTTGAAAAAGAGCTATATCTAATAGACGTAAACCAACAATATTTATCAGAAAAACTTGAAAACTTCTTTGAAAATGAAGTTTCTAATGAAGAAGAAATTATCCAAACAAGTAAATATAAATTAGATAAAGCAATCGTACAAAGAAACATAGCTTGGAAAGAAAGAAAAGAGATTAAAAAGAAAAATGAAGAGATCATTGAAAAAATGTATCAATTCCAAGACGTTCAAAGTGAGCTACTAGAAAGACTTGAATTCATAACAGATACTGAAACTCAAGACGTAGAAAAAATGCTTAACAAGATAGATAGAACTCTTGGTGAACTTGGTATCAAAAACAGAAAAACTCTTGGTAAAAAAGCAAAAGAAGCTAATGAAGGAAAAGGTGGATTATATTATCCTGTAAATGACATAGAAATAGACAACTCTGAAGAAAACAAGATGATAAACAATCTTTCTAAAAAAATCAAAAGTGTAGAAGATCTTCAAACAGTTATAAAAGAATTACCTTTAGGCCCTCCTCTAAAACGTATGAGTATATCTTCTAAATTTGGTGTTAGAAACGATCCATTTAATGAAGTAAAAAAAGGTATGCATAAAGGAATCGACTATAGAGGAAAAATAGGAGATCCAATTTATTCTACAGGATCAGGTAAAGTTTTAAAAGCCAGAGATAGACATGGTTACGGCCTTTCAGTTGAAATAGACTATGGATTAGGTTTCGTAGGCATATTTGCCCATTTAAACAAAATAAACGTAAAAGAAGGTGATTTCGTTGAAGTTGGTGACGTAATCGGTGAACTTGGTAACACTGGTAGATCAACAGGCCCTCACCTACACTACGAATTAAAATACAAAAATCGTGCATTCAACCCGTACAGATTTACAAAAGCTAAAACTCTAGAAGAAATGACTACTGTAAACTAGGAAAAGTAAATGTTAGGCATAAAAAAAGATTTCTATACTACATCATTAATCAATATGAAAACAGAAATAACTGGTAATATTAAGTCTGAAGGCGAAATAGTTATTAACGGCCTTATTAACGGAAATATCACTGGTAATGAGATACATATTGGTAAGTCTGGTATGGTTAAAGGAAAAATCATTGGTGAAAAGATTATCGTAGAAGGTAGATGCGAAGGCAACATAGAAGCTAAATCAATTCTTCTTAAACCTAGTGCAAAGATCTTCGGAGATGTATACCACGATAAAATTTCAATTGAAACTGGTGCTCAAATAAATGGTAAATTAAGAGAAAAGAAATTCTTAAGCCAAGAGAAAAAAACTAAAACTACTACAAAAAGCAAAGCTAAAAAGTAATAGTTAAAACATAAAATTCACAATAGTTTAGATTAATTTCTAAACTATTTTTTTATCTAACCTCCTCTCATTTCATTCATAAAAAACATAATTTCCTAAACACACAAAAAACCAAGCAAAAACAAAGAAATTTAAATTGAATCAATATATAATATAAACAAAGTTAACCATCTAATAAGACTCATTTTTTTATTCAAAAACAAACTTAAAAATATATAGACACACATAAAATTCCTCAAAAACTCAAGAATAGCAAGGAACAGCATGAATCAAAACTTAACTCAAACAAAGCTAAAACACTGAAAAGACTCCCTTTCTTGACTCAAAAACCATCTTTGGAAAACAAATTTATACCAACATTTAAAAAACCTTTATTTTTACAATAAAAATTGTTATAATTTCAACGTTAAGACATCATAAAGCAATATTCAAACATTATAAGGAAATATCTTTCATGAAAAACAACACTATCGCAATAGCTTCAGATCACAGAGGCTATAAACTAAAACAAAACCTAATAAAATGGTTAGAAAAAAACGATTATGATATTATAGACTTTGGCACTTCTAGCGAAAAAAGAGTTGATTATCCAGATTACACAAAAAATCTATGTGAATGGATGAAATCCAACCCTAAAGGAAGAGGTATAGTTATTTGTGGCAACGGAATAGGACAAAGTATCTTTTCAAACAGATTTAAACACATAAGAGCTGCCCTACTTTATTCTAAAAAAGTGGCAAGAGATGCAAGAATACATAACGATACAAACGTAGCCGTTTTAGGAGCTGAAAGCTTTAGATTTTCAAAACAAAAAAAGATGCTAGAAATCTTTTTCAAAACAGAAAAATCTCCAGACCCTAAGTATAAAAGATGTATTAAAAAAATATCATAAATACAGAGACTTAAAAAACAAAGGAAGAATCTTTTCTTTAACAATAAAATTTTTATTAAATTTTTTGCTTTAAAAACAAAAAAGAATCCTTAAAATAAAAGAAAAACAAAGGAGCAAAACAATGAGCAGATTTCAAGGCACTAAAACTGAAAAAAATATCCTAACTGCATTCGCAGGTGAATCTCAAGCAAGAAACAAATACGATATGTTCGCAAGCATCGCTAAAAAAGAAGGCTACGTACAAATCCAAGCTGTATTTGAAGAAACTGCAAGACACGAAAAAGAACACGCTAAAAGATTATTCAAATTTTTAGACAGCGGTCAACCAGTAGAATTCACTGGCGTAGAATTCCCAGCAGGTTGCCTAGGCGACACAGCTGCTAACCTAAAAGAAGCTGCTGCAGGTGAAAACGAAGAATACGAACACATGTACCCAGAATTCGCTAAAATAGCAAGAGAAGAAGGCTTTGAAGACGTTGCCCTAGCAATGGAAGGTATCGCTATAGCTGAAAGATACCACGAAGCAAGATATCTTAAATTATTAGAAACTCTTGAAAAAGGCGAAATGTTCAAAGACGGCGACAAAGTTGTTTGGAGATGTAGAAACTGTGGTCACTTACACACAGCTGACAAAGCACCAGAAGTTTGCCCAGCATGTGCACACAAAAAACCACACTTCGAAAGATTAAATAGCATTGACGATATCAAAGTAGATTTCCCAACTAGCTAAAATCTTCACAAAAGATATTAAAATAAGGAGCGTATTAATTTACACTCCTTATTATTTCCTTCAATTTAATTTACCAAAATCTAATCCTTGAGATTTAATCCCAGCATCCATCATATCCATAATACTTCTCATAAATATAGGATTCTTTAAATCTTTCTCCGACCTAAAATCAAAATCATCCGGATAAGAATACTTAAAGAAATACCAAACCGACATAGAAGATTTAACCTCCAAGTTCCCAAATTCATCAATTTCTTTAACTTCCAATATAGATAAATCCGATATAGAAAATTCATCAAAAATTTTCTGATACTTGTCTATGTTCGCTTTCAAATCAAGTATAAATTCTTTAGCCCACTTCTTATCAGAACAAATCTTAGGCAAATTAGGACCTACAGTCCCAATCATTTTCTGTAAATTCAAAAGATTTATTCCCAAAGTAACAAAGGAATCAAAAGATTTATTTCCACTATTCAAAATAGTATCAATAGATAAAATACTCTTTTCTATAATCTTAACTAATTTCTCAATTTTTTTATTCATGCAAATATAGGTTTAAACAATATATTAGGAATATATTATTAACTTTAAAAACAAAATTCAAGAAGATTCATATAGTTACAAAAAAAGAGGTTGTATAACAACCTCTCCTTCCAATTCGTTTCCCAAATTATGCCCTATTAAAAACATTGTCTGGAATAGGACTATCAATTGCCTTAAAGAATTCTTCTGTTTTGATAAAATCCTTCCAATATTTATTCCCAACAAGCTCTTGGGAAAAAGGATAGGCTGTCATCGAGCTAGAAACAACACAAATTGGGCTGTTAATACTAAACTTTAACCTATCGAAATCTTTAATTGTAACCTCTTCTAAAAGAGATTTAGCTTTTTTCAAATTATCTTTAATTTCGGAAGACTCTTTTTTTCTCTCCTTCAAGGAAACCATTCCTCGCCCAAGAGAAACATAATCATCAAAATTAATACACTTACCAGCTAAAACAATAGCATTCATAAATTTTTCGAAATCAATAACTTTTTCAATCATCAGGTTTAAATTTAACGGAGAAAAACACTCCAATTCAACATTTAAAATTTTTTTCACAACTATAAGATAATAATCTTCAAGAAATAAATCAAGGATTTTTTCCAATTTTATTTTTTTATCAACACAAAACAAATTACAATCTAAAATAATAATTTTTTTCAATTTACATATAGAACAAATTCATATAAAATTTAGGACAAAGAATAAGGGAAAAGAATTATGTTAAAATTTACCATAAAAGAAATAATAGAAGCTCTAAAAGACAACTTCAAAGGAGATATAAATCTATATAAAGACAATTTCAATCATGAAATAAAATTACTATCAACTGACTCTCGCGAAGCTGCATCTAACGAAACTTGTTTCATAGCCCTTAAAGGTAAAAGAGCCGACGACCAAGAAGTAAATGCCCACAGATTTGTAGAAGGAGCATTAAATAATGGTTCATACGCAATAGTATCAGAAGACTTCCCTAACCTTTCAGAAGACAAACAAAAACAACTTATAAGAGTTAAAGATACTATAGATGCTTTCGGTCAGATAGGAAATCTACACAGACAACAATTCAAAGGCAAACTAATAGGAATAACAGGAAGTTCAGGAAAAACTTCTACTAAAGACATGCTTAAAACAATATTACTAAGCTTCGGTAAAACATATGCCACACCTAAAAACCTTAACTCTCAATTAGGAGTACCCCAATGCCTTATAGATATGACTAAAGAGAATTACGACTATGCAATCATTGAAATGGGTATGTCTGGCATAGGCGAAATGAAAAAACTAACTTCATACACGCAACCAGATATCGCAATAGCAATAAACGTATACCCTATGCACCTAGAATTCTTCAAAAGTATAAAATCTATAGCTGCTGAAAAAGCTTCAATATTTGAAGGACTTAAAGACAATGGAATAGCAATATATAATGCTGACAGCCAATGCGCAGATATTCTATCAGAAGGAGCTCAAGAACATAACAACTTCAAAAGTTACGGAAGAAAAGGAAGCGACATAAGTTTAATATCAGAAGAAGATACTATTTTAACAATCAAAACTTCTTCAAACGAAACCATCTCATATGAGATACCTGAAAACAACCTTGCATTCAAATATAACTCTATGAGTACTATGTGTATATGCCAAGCTCTTGGTCTACCACTAAAAGAAATCTCTAAAAAATATAAAGAAATTAGATCATCTGATGGACGTGGAAAAATTAAAAATTTTACAATAAACGAAACAAAAAACATAAAAATAATAGATGAGTCTTACGGTGGCGGGCATGCTGAAGCCATGATAATAGGCTTAACAAGACTTCAAAACAAAGCTTCTAAAGGAAGAAAAATAGCTATCATAGGAAATATGGCTGAACTAGGAATAGCGACCGAAGAAGAACATAAAAAAGTTGGACAATTCATAAACACAATGAAACTAGATAAAATTATACTTATCGGCGAAAATACTAAAATAATTCAAAACGAATTAGATAAAAATAAAACAGATATAACAACGTTTTATGACAAAATAGATGAATTACTTCCTAACATAGAAAACAACCTTCAAAACAATGATCTTGTATTCATAAAGGGGGCCCACTACTCTTCCCAAGTTTGGAAAATAATAGATAAATTTGAAACAACAAAATAAACTCAAAAGCTTACTAACTTGTAAGCTTTTTTTCTTCCTTGTTAAAAAATCTAAATAAGATTTCGGCACATATTATACCAAGCAAACTTCCTGCTATAACATCAGACAAATAATGAGCCCTCAATATAAGCCTACTAAAAGCAACTAATGTAGCAAATGAATAAGCAAATATTTTAATAACCCTAGACGTCTTCCCATCAACATAAAACAATAATAATAAAATCGTTACAAAAGTAAATATTGAGGAACTATGCCCTGATGGGAATGAAGAATTAGAATATCCAACTCCCAAAAATGGTTCAAAACCAAAGTTCCCACATTTCAAATATTCTTTAAACCTATACCTTCCAATAGCAAACTTAAATAACTGAACTATCAAACCACTAGATAAAATAACCTTCAACTGTAAGATAAACTTAAATTTAAGTTCTCTCAAAGAAGTCTTAAAAATTAAGTAATTCAAAAGATAAACCACCACTGTTATAGCAAACATATATAATGGTTCTGCAAAATCATTTAAAAATTTATAAACATAATATATATTACTAGTCATATACTTTTTTAAAAACATAGCAAAACTTAAATCCACATAACAAAATAAAAATATAAAACAACAACTTAATAAAAATAATACCCCTAAAAACTTGAGATTTTTATACATAACAACTCTCCAAAATTTAATTAATTAAAAAAATTTATAAAACCTATCTAAAAAAGTTTTATCACCAGAATTAACCAAAACCATATCCATAAAATATGCAATAAAAGCCAATGGTATAAGCACCAAAGCTAAAACAAATAATAAATTACCCTTTATTAAAAGTAGTAATACCTTCATTTTCATATACATTAATAATCTCCTTACTTTTATACTTGCAAAAACATATTGAAATAAAATGAAATAGATGTAAAATCGATTTTAATAAAATTAGTAATAATTTTTTATAAAAGGAATTCGTCAATGACAAAAATTTGGAACAAATACCCATTCCATAAATTCATAAAAGAGAACTATTCTTATATGATTATCCTAATAACTTGTTTTCTAACAGAAATCTTTATAAAAGTATCTGACTATCTAGAAGATCCAAGTTACAACAAGATAGAACAATTATTACATGCCTTTGAAATACCTATGTTTATCCTTTCATATATATTCATTGAAAACAAAATCAAACACGTAATAAAAAATAAATTTATTAAAGCTATCTCTATAATATCAATTATATCTATAGTCTTCTGCTCTATGCAACTAGCCTTTTTTCACTTTATAGGATACGAAGAAAACTTCGATATAAAAAGTGAGGTATTATTAGAAAGCACAGAAATATTCTTTTTCCTATCAATGGTAGCATTAATAAACTTCATAAATAAAAAATTCCTTCTATCACACATATTAGAAGGAGATAGAGGTTTCCTTGCAAAAATACCTGAACATAAAAGAGATAGTATATTTATGATAAAATCAAACGAAAACTATATTGAAGTATTCTTCGAAGATAAAATAGAAACTATTAATTACAGATTAAAAGATGCAATTAAAGAAATGCCTGCTAATATGGGAATACAAATTCATAAATCATACTGGATCAACAAATCATACTTCAAAGAAATTTCTAAAAAGAATAATAAAAATTACATAACATTAACAAACAGCTTAGAAATTCCAATAGGAGGAACTTTCTTAGCTTTAATAAAAGAAAATTTTAAAAAAATATAAAAAATAGAGCCTTGGAACTTTTTCCAAGACTCTATCTAAACGCTGACTGATAATTAGCAAGAAGGTTGTTGTCCCATTACCTACATTTCCCCCTCTGCTACGGACTTTACACTATTCAAAAAAAACTTTTTAACTACTATTTTAAAACAATATTTTAAAAATAGATCAGCAACGCAATAACTTTTACATGTTTGGTTTATTAGGAATATAAACAATTAAAATATAAAATCAAGATAAAAAATAAAGATTAACAGTTAAAGAAAGGAAAAATTACAAGGATTTATGAAAAAAATGTAAAAAAACAAAAAATGGGTATTGAAACTTTTCCGTATTCAAAGTTAATGAGGAGCGGGTCTAGCGACGAATTATACAAAGAAAGGAAAAATTACAAGGAGTTACAAAAAATATTAAAAAAAATGCATTTAGGGTATTGACTTTCGAAAAAGAATCCATATAATAACACCATATTAAGCGAATGTAGCTCAGTTGGCTAGAGCGCAACCTTGCCAAGGTTGAGGTCGAGGGTTCGAGCCCCTTCATTCGCTCCAAAATTTCAAAAGATAGATTAATTTCTATCTTTTTTTATTTAACACAATAATATAACTAATAATATTCCTAAAACATAGCTAAACTTATAGCCATTACTAACATACCTGAAAACAATCCTAAGATTGATAAATGATGCTTTCCATATTCTCTAGACGCAGGCAACAACTCATCAAAAGATATATAAACCATAATTCCGGCAATTCCAGCAAATACAAACCCAAGCAAAATATCATTCAAAAATGGTCTAAGTATCGCATAACCTATCAAAGCTCCAACAGGTTCTGCTAAGCCAGATAAAAATGAATAGTAAAACGCCTTTTTCCTATCTCCTGTAGCATAAAATATAGGAACTGATACAGATATCCCTTCCGGAATATTATGTATTGCTATAGCAAAAGCTATGGAAATAGCTAAATTAGGGTCATGAAAAGCAGACATAAAAGTTGCAAATCCCTCAGGAAAATTATGTAAAGCCAATGCTAAAGCTGTAAACAAACCAATTCTCATCAACTTTCTACTATCTTTTCTACCTACTTTCAATGCATTAAGCTTTTTCTGATTCTTTTCAAATTCATGAGGATTTTCTATATTTGGTATAATCATATCTATAAATGCAGTTAATAAAACACCAAAGAAAAAAGCTCCAACAGTTATCCACTCAGATAAATTACCTCCTAAATTATTAGAAATAATATGCTGAGCCTCAGGTAGCATTTCAACCAAAGAAACATAAATCATAACCCCTGCTGAGAATCCCAAAGAAACAGATAAAAATTTAATATTAGCCTTCTTTATAAAAAAAGCTATAGAAGAGCCTATTCCCGTAGAAAGCCCTGCAAATAAAGTTAGTAAAAATGCAAACCAAAAAGTATTCATAACAAAATAATATCAAATTTTAACCATAAAATCTATAATTTTTAAAACATTAAGTTTGAAACTTTCAATCTAATATTCTAAACTAACAGCAATTATAAACATTAAACAAATAAGAATGGAAACAAATATAAACATTAAAGGTTTAATTATTGAAATTTCCTTTACATATGAAGATGGTAAAAAAGTTTCATACTACTCTCTATACTTAATTAGAAAAACTTTCTCAAACCTTATCAAATATTTGGTATATGTAGATGAAAAAGATCAAGTTTTCTTTAAAATCTACTATGATGTAGGCATTGATGACTATATATTAACTGAATATTTCGAAAGTGGATTAAAAGTAAATGGTTCTTATGTAAGCGAAGAAGAATTTAACGAAAATATTGAAAGTAAGAGATTTCGACCAGAGGAAACCGCGGCATTTAAGGAATTAATTAAAAAATTAAAGTCTAAAGAAGCCATTCCAGAAACAAATGAAAAAATTTAAAACACCTAAAGCTTCTCTAACGAGAGGCTTTTTATTTAAACAAAATAAAATATTGACAAATAAAATTTTAATACTATTATTAACCCCAGACTCAATTTAAAACAATTTAAATTTAAACCTATACATTGATTTTATGAAAAGTTTAAACGTTCGAGCTACGAAAGTGTTATTATCATTATTAGCCATAACTATCATGGCATGTGTTAATACCCCTGCTTCAGCTGCTAATATAAGCACTGAACAGCAAATAGAAAATTCTTTTTATTCAAGACCTAAGAAAAAAAGAAATAATAGCAAACGTAAAAAACATAAGATTAAGAAAGTAAAAAGAAAAAACTCCAGAGTTAGTCCTAGAAAAAAGAGTAACAAAACAGGAAAAGTAAAACACAAACCCTGCAGGAGTTCCAAACATAGAAATTATGATATGTTTGGCAAAAAGTAACAAATCAACGCCCTTCTCCTATGAGGGGCGTTTTTAAATAATAAAACACCTATCAAAAGTTTCATTACAAATCACAAATAATTATAAATTAAACTCTTATCATAAAATCATAAAAAATTAAAAACCCTTTGATTTAATTCTAAATTTTTGATAAACTTTTCTTATGGGGAAAATAAAAGAGGATTAAAATCATGAAAAATAGAATTATGATAACTGCCTTAGTCAGTCTAACTTTTACAACTAATAGTTTGTATGCTTCTGAAACTCCAACAGATTTAGAGATCAATAAAAGTATAGAAAAAAAAGAAAATCTTCCTTTCGCAATAAACAACACAGTAAAAGAAAGAGATAATAGCAAGAGGGATATGATTGTCCAAGTATATGGAGAAGGTATCGACGAAAGTGGAAAAATAGTAGATACTAGAAAAAAACATAAAGAAATAAAAACGATCAATAATAACCGCGCCTTCAAAAACATCTATAAAAACAATCACAAAAAATATCTTTCCGACAAAAAATACGAAATTGAATATGAGATCAACGATCCTAATAAAGTTAAAAAAGTAACTAAATTCAAAAAACTAGAAAAAAATGAAGATAATAAAAACATTGAATGGGTGCCAACTAGCTCAGACAGATTAATAAAGGATGATACTTACAGAGAAGGAGAAATAAAATCCGTATATGAAGGCGAAGACAAAAAATCTCAGAAAGTAATAAATAAATTCCAAAAAATAGAAGATAAAAGAATCTCTCAATCTTATTCAACCGAAATAAAAAGCAAATTTAACGAAATCGCCATAAAACAGGATACTAGAGGAAAAATAGTTGAACTAAAAAATCTTCAATCAGAAATCAATAATAATCCTGAAATTTCAAATTCCGACAAGAAAAAACTTCTTAGAAAAACAAAACAAGAAATCAAATTCACTAAAAAAAATCTAATAGATAAAAAAGTTAGAGATATGAATTGTAAAAATAAAAAAACAGGTAAAGAAAAAAGGCGATGCAAAAAACAAGCTAGAGCTGAAATAAAATCTTTATAAAAAATAAAAGGGGCCAATTTTCCGATATTAGCCCCTTTTTCCCGAATAGTCGGAAACTATGAAAACCTTCCCTACGCGTTTCACAGCCTCCTGGAGTCTGCCCCCCTGTCATATTTTAACTTACTTCAACGGTATCTTCACCGACTGAAATAAGGCTCAAATTAGGATTGTTCTTCCGAATTAATTTTTTTAAACTCAAAGGACAAATAACCTTCTCCAGCTTTTTGTTATAAGAAACATTAAGGCTTTTGATTTTATTTTCATCCAAATTCAAAACTTTTAATTTTTTCAGATATTTAATCCCAGGCATATCTTTTACTTTAATGCCGGAATTAGATAAATCCAAAACTTCAGCTTCCTGAATGCTTTCTATAGTGAAAACTCCAGGATAGTTTTTCTGAGAAAACTCCACAAGTAAGGTAAGTTCCTTAACTTTAATAGAATTATCTACTTGATTAATACTTTCATTCTCAAGAGGTTTTGAATTCTCTTTTCGAATACTGCTATGCCCTACAAGAGAGATACACAACAACAATAAAAAAATAATTTTTTTCATGGTATATTTTGTTTAGTTAAACTTCAAATCTTATTTATAATAAATTTATACACTCTCAACAATTATTTGTCAAGTAAAAATGTCAAAAAAATATTTTTTATCCTCTTATTTTGACTTTCAAAAACAAATCCTTATAATAAAACCTCAAAAGAAAGGAAACTTTAATGAGTAAAATAGCATATCAAGGCACAACCGGCGCCTATTCTAACGCAATCTGTATAAAATCACACCCAGAACACGAAGCAATTGGGTTTAATTCCTTTCAAGACTGCTTTAACGCCCTTTCAAACAAAGAGGTAGATATAGCGATGATACCTGTAAGAAACTCCATAACTGGTAGAGTTTCCGAATCTCATATAATACTTCCAAAACTAGAAGGGCTAGAAATAGTCAAAGAAATAAAATTTGCTATTAATCACTGCCTTTTAGGAAATAAAGATAGTTCCCTAGAAAGCATCCAAAGAGTATATTCACATCCTCAAGCACTTATGCAATGTAAAAAACATATTGAAGATATCGCTGCAAGCCCTAAAACCTTCTCAGACACAGCTGAAGCTGCTCAATATATAAAAGGTAAAGGAAACAATGAAGCAGCATCTGTATCATCAGAAATATGCGCTGAACTATATGACCTAAAAATCCTAGCAAAAAACTTTCAAGACAAAGCTGGTAACGCAACTACATTCTTCGTATTCAAAAGAAAAAATGGAAACACTCCAGAATTTGATAACACGAAATCATATACATCTTCTATAATACTAACAACTAAGGAAGGTCATTCTCAATTATACAAAGCATTAGGAGCCTTCGCTAACCACAATATAAATCTAACAAACATAGAAAACTTTACTGGCGGACAATATGCAAAGTTTTTCCTATCATTCGAAGGACACATCAACGAAGAAAATTGTAAAAAATGTCTAGAAGATCTAAAAGAACTTTCTCAAGAAATAAAAATACTAGGCTCTTACGAAACTATCGAAATATAAAAAAGCTCCCAACTGGGAGCCTCTTTTTAATCTTTAACATTCAAACTTAAAAACCTATCAAAATAGATCGTATAATTGTTTTCAGGAATATCATCCATAGTATAGATTTCTTTAGACGGTGTACTACCTCTATAAGACTCTCCATATTTTTTTAAAATAATTTTAGAAGATTTTTTTTCATCCAACTTATCACTAATATCTATTCCCTTAACTGACGGAACAACGTCAACAACCTCTTCTATTTCATTATCAGACTGCTTCAAACCAACCAAGCTGTTTTCCTCTAAATCATAAATTTCTTCTATTAGCATTAATTTTTCAACGGAAACTTCATCAAGATAAGGCTCAACAAAGTTTATTAAATCTTTTTGAAGCTCATCTATAACAATAGAATAATCATCACTATTAGAATAATTCTTTAAAAGATTTGTCATATTCATATCAAGTTCTTTCAAACTTTCTTCATCCAAAAGAAACAAATCTATAGGTATTAACATATTAGGACTTTGAAATTCCTCTTCTGCTATTAATTTTTTATCCATTATCTCCCCTTTTCCCATTCTCCATAATAAAAAATATCAGAAAATCAAATAAATGTCAAAGTCTTTCCAAAAAAGGATTAAAAACCTAAGGTTTCTAGGGATTTAAAGCACAACCTCTAAAACTATAAATAATAGAAAAAATGATTTTTTAAAAAAATCCCCGAACAAATCGAGGATTTTATATTAAGACTTAATATTTTTATCGTGACTCATTTCTCTATGAGTAAAAGTATTATTAGTCATAAATTCTTCAGCCCAAGCTTCAAACTCACCAGCTTCTATTTTCTCACGTATAGTAGCCATTAACCTTTGATAATATCTAACATTATGCTGAGACAACAAAGTATATCCTAAAAGCTCCTTAGCCTTAAATAAATGATGCAAATAAGCTCTTGAATAATTCTTACAGCAATAACAATCACACTCAGCATCTAAAGGAGATGAATCTTCCTTATGACAAGAGTTATTAATATTCACTGTTCCCATACCAACAAATGCTTGCCCTGTTCTACCTGATCTAGTAGGCATAACACAGTCAAACATATCAATACCTTCTCTAACAGCACCAACAATATCATCTGGCTTACCAACACCCATTAAATAACGAGGCTTATCTTCTGGCAACTCATCACAAATATATGAAAGTACATCAAACATAACTTCTTGAGGTTCTCCAACTGCCAAACCACCGACAGCATAACCATCAAAACCAATCTCTACTAACCTACGAGCAGACTCTATACGTAAATCCTTAAAGTCAGCTCCTTGCACTATACCAAATATACCATAACCATCTCTATCCACAAAAGCATCCTTAGATTGTTGTTCCCATCTCATAGATCTTTCCATACTCTCCTTAGCATATTCATAAGTACAAGGCATAGCAGGACACTCATCAAACGCCATAGTAATATTTGAATCTAACTTATATTGAATATCTATAGACTTCTCAGGTGTAAGAAAATGTTTTATACCACCGTCTAAATGAGATTGAAACTCTACACCATCTTCTTTAATCTTTCTCATACCAGCAAGAGACATAACTTGGAAACCACCGCTATCAGTAAGAATAGGTTTATTCCAATTCATAAACTTATGTAATCCACCCATCTTCTCTACAATATCAGCACCAGGTCTAAGCATTAAGTGATATGTATTACCCAATAGTATATCAGCCCCTGTATCATCTACCATCTCTGGAGTTAATGCCTTAACTGTCGCAGCAGTACCAACAGGCATAAAAACAGGTGTTTGTATATCACCATGAGCAGTCTTCACTACCCCTCTTCTAGCCTTAGCATTTCCATTACCTTTTTCAGCATTCTTTAATAAATCAAATTTAATAGCCATAAACAATTTCCCTTATATAAGATTATTAATACGAAGTGATTATACTCCCATCCAAAAATATAGCAATAAAAAAAGCCTAACCCTCGGACAAAGGTTAGACTTAAAACTTAGTATGAGCAATATACCAGTTGTTTTATCAATAACTATTTTATAAACTTAATAAGGATCGTTATCCTTTATTATCTTCTTGATCGAAACTACCTGTTCCACCATAATTTTTATAAAAAGGCACTTTTCTTTTGTGCTCGGCATCATAACTGTCAAATCCAAAAGAATTACCTTTAGGATCTTCTTTTTGAAAGGCATGTTGCCCAACAATACCGATAAACACATCTGCATTTGCAAAAGCAAAACTTGAAGTCGTTTGATTTCTCATAACTCTATTGTTTTTTAGGTTTAAACTATATTAACAATATCAAATCTACTCCTTTTATATGAAATGTCAATGAATAAAAATATATTCCTATCAAAACACAACTTTAAGACAATGTATTAAAAAAGCCCCTCTTTAAAAATAAAAGGGGACTCTAACATTAATCTAATCTATTAAATCTATCTTATGAAAAGAAAATTCAAAAATACAACAATAAAAACATTATATCATAATTATATATCCTATACAAACGAAAAAAGGCCCCTACTATTAAATAGTAGAAGCCCTTTCCCTTTTTTTTAACCTTAATATGAAAAATGCCCCTTGACATCTCCTTCAAAAATATTTGTACAAAACAATTATAACATATAATATAAAATATACAAATAAAAAAAGACCTCTTTAAAAAAAGAAGTCCTTTAAACTAACCTAAAATATAAAAAAATTAATTCAGCTGTGATAATTTTGCAGCAACATACTGCGGATCCTCGTTAGGATCATCCCACAACCGTCTTAAAATATCATCTTCGGAGCTTGCCTCAACAGGAATTACTCCTTTTTCTTGCTGTTCGTGTATATGTATTACTACATCACAATGTTTTTCAAAATTTCCCATCAAAATCAGGTTTAAATCATTAATAATAACACAACTCTATAATATTAAACAAAAAATTGCAAGAAAAAAGAGCTCTGTCAATAAAACAAAGCTCAGTTTCCCCCTTTTACAGTATAGCCTACTACTATTCAACTATACTATTTCCACCCTTAGCCCTTTCGGCTATTTTATCACCAGACATAAGATTTTCCCCTTCAGCCTGATTAAACTCTTCTTCAAAATTATCCTCACCTTCAATAACATCTAAACCACTATAATAATATAACATATCATAAGATTTAGTCTCTATATCATTCTCTTTATTGAAATCCTCTATTTCCTTTCTATTAATCTTTTCTTCTTCTTCAACTCTTTCTTCCATAGTTCTAATCATAGCATAAAGAGAATTATCCCTTTGTGCTAAATCTATAAATAAATCTGAAGTCTCCTTAGTCCTAACTTTATCATCTAAAATTAAAGTATTAATTAATTTACCCTCAACACAATATATAGCAGAACCACTTTCATAAGGTAATAAGCACTCTTGTAATTTTAAATATTCTTTTTTATCACTATCATAAAGCCCCTTGATTTTATTAACCGCAAATTCATTAAAATCATTTCTTAATATGTCGGCAACCTCTTCATATTCACCTGGATTATTACTATCTACAAAACTCAATAACTCTTTATCTTTCTGAACCTTAAACTTCCATAAAACAGATAACACCTTATAATTAACACTGCTTCTAGACATATAGGTTTCTTGACCATTAGAAATACTATCCTCTATAATAGAATATATACAAAAATCCTTTAAATATTTATCACATTCTAAACAAAACTCGTCTGATGTATATTCAGATAAAGTAGAAAGTCTCATTTTAACTTCAATAAAATACTTATCAATATTCTTAAACATATAATCTAAAAACTTTTGCTCAAGCATATTAATAATATCTATTTTTCTATCTTTATCAAAAAGATGATTAAAAGTAAATCTCAATAAATTTTTAAAATCATCCAAACTAGAATCTTCTAAAGAAAACTCTTCCCAAAGATCATCTATCCTTTTATCTAGTATAGAATGTCCCCTATCACTAGCATTAAAAAGATCTTTAACTGAAAGAATCAAAGCTAACTTATCCAATTCAAACTCTTCAACATTTTCCTCTATAAAATCCAAAGATTTATTTTTAATATCAGCCAATAATTCCTCTTGAATCTTTGTATTTCTAATAGGAGCAACATAATTATCAATATCTCTATCTAACTTATCGTCAACACTTTCAAAAACAGGAGCATCTTCATTACCTAAAAATGCAAGTGAATAATCATAATTATCCCAAAAACCCACATAATACCTTTGATCCAAAACATCTATAACTTCATTCTTTAGACTAGGATCATCAATCCAATTAGCAAGAGCATACTTTCTTCTTTTGAAATCATCTTCATCAGCTGTATTATCCGCTTCTTCTTCCTTCTCAATATCCTTTAACTTAGAAACAATAGCATTATCTACTTGATCAGCAACATCAACCAAAACATATCTTTGTATACTAGCCATCTCCCCCTTAAATTCAGGAGTATCAATATTTTCTTTTTTTATATCCGATAATAAATTTCGCAAGATTAATTCTGGAATATTTAATCCTTCAGAATTATTTTCACTAGAATATCTTTCTTCAGTCATGACAAGGATCCTTTTTCATAAAAGTTTTTCTCCTCACAATCATTTATAGAACTATAAAATAGAAGTGTCAATTAAAATATAAATTTTAAAATAAAACTAAACTTTTCTCTTGAAAAACCAAAACGAATCAGTAGTATATCCCTACTAAATAACTTTAAACATATATTCCTATTTATTAAAATGTTAATAAATAGTACTAAATATTAAACAACAAACTACAAGTACGATTTAAACCTAAAATTTAAAAAAGAATGAAAGTTAGAAAAACATTAGTAAGCATCATTGTGTTAATATTCCTAAGTCTTTCTGGATTATACTCTCAAAGATATACTCCAATAGAACTTAAAAAAGTAACACATCTAAAAGAAATTAAAAATCTATACCAATATGGTGATTTCGATAAAAAAGAAGAATATAAAAATCTTATGTGTTTTACGGTAAAAGACTTTGTACTTATTTTTGATAGGTTTGAAAAGAAAAATCCTAAAACATTCTATTTCTTTAACAGCACAAATGGAGAATTAATCTTCAACAGCAAAGAAAATAAGATTAACTTTATAGGATCTTTTATTGATGAACACAAAAAAATACACCTTCTATTTAAGGATAAAAAGGATAAAATGTTTATGTATAATGGTGAAGATGAGTTAACCGAACTCTCTCTACCAACACACATAACCAATCCTAAACCTGTTACAATTATAGACGAAGAAATACTCTGGACAGATGGAAGGACTTTTAAAGTTTATAAAGGAAAACACGCTATTTCTGGTGTTAGAGCTAAAATAAAGAGATCCATCTATAGCTTAGAACTTGGAGATCTTAAAGAAAACTTCTACTCTGCCTTAAGAGGTAGTGAGGGTTTTGGCTTTAAAGAGAAAAAAGAATACGCTGAAAAATTATTCTCAATCAAAAAATCAGCTGAAAAATATGGAATTGATTTCTAATCAACGAAGATTTTGAGGGATAAATACCCTCCTACTAATTTTTTTCACAGTCTGAAGCCTCCTAACGGGGGCTTCTATCTTTTTATATCCCTGTACAAAAATACTTATTGACAAACAATTTGCCATAATCTAAAATTGTCGAGTAAAAACAATGTAAACCACCTAAAATTTATATAAATGAAAAGTAAAATAACATTATTAATTTCATTAGTCCTTATATCGTTAACATCCTTTGCCCAACAGAAAGAAACTCTGGAAGTAAAAGATATTAAAAATCTAATTGATTTAAAAGACGGTGAACTAAGGAAAAAAGAAATTGTAAAAGGATTAAGATGTATATCCATAAAAGATTACACCCTAGTCTTTAAAGATAGCTTTTTTGATATGTCTGTATTCGATACAGAAAGCGGAGAATTTTTATTTAACACACAAAAACCTGTAGCAGAAGCCTCAGGCAAGAAAACCGGTAAATTAAAATATATCGGCAGCTTAATTTCCAATAACGGAGATGTAAGCATTCTTTTTGTGAATAAAAAGAACGAAATGAGCCTATATTCCAAAAATAAACTAAAGGCCATTACCCCTCCTGAAAACATCAAAAATCCCCTACCTTTAACAGTATTCAATAATGAAATTATATGGTGCGATCATATTTCAAAACAAGTTTTCTATAATGGAGAGCCGATGAAATACGTATCATGCAAACTAGAACGAACTCTTTTCAGCATAATTCCTGAAAATTTAGATACTAACTTTAGATATATGTATCAAGGAGATTATAATGAGAAGCGAGAGCTATCAAAAAAAATAAAGTTAGCACATAGTCTTTCCATAGAGCATGGTGAAGATATTGCATTAAACTAACTTTTCAAAAAAATTAAAGTCCCATCTTGGGGCTTTTTTTTATTTTATTGACAAAAAAAGAAATAAACGTAGTATATGAAGAAATTAAAAAATTTAAACCTCTTTTACATATGAAACAATTATTAATAATTCTTATACTGCTACTGATTGGTATAAGTCCTGCCATTTCTAGCGAAACTTTCTCTTTAAATAATAATAGTATAAGCTATTTCGGAGATAAACCTCCTAAAAGAGATAAAAAAAAGGCTGGAAATGGAGCTATAAGTTGCACAGCCCGAGAAAACTATAACTTCTTTAAAAATCCTAAAAGAT
This sequence comes from Alphaproteobacteria bacterium, assembly GCA_025210155.1. Lineage (NCBI taxonomy): Bacteria > Pseudomonadati > Pseudomonadota > Alphaproteobacteria > Alphaproteobacteria bacterium. Next base: position 55,711 of record JAOASE010000007.1, read on the forward strand.
TTAAAAAAAGAAAACGTTATCAGTTTAATAAACTTCAAAAAAGTAAAGTACTTAGAAGAAAAAAACGGCTCAAAGCAATGAGATCCAAAAATTATCGAACAAGACATAAGAAAGTATAATAATACTTCCCAAGTCTAAAAAAAAGCTCTCCTCCCCGGAGGGCTTATTTTTTACCCAAATCCCTACCCTAGACCCTTTTTTCTTGACAAATATATTTTATTATACTATGTTATTGTCAAGAAACGTTTAATTAGTAAACCCTTAAATCACATAAAATGAAAAAATTAATAGCATTTACATCGTTGCTATGCCTTTTAGCAATTAATAGTTCGTTTGCAAAAACAAACATTAATAAAATCAAAAATCTAAAAGACATAAATGGAAAATACGAAACTGGAGATTTCCAAAAATACCAAGTTCGTAACGGAATTGAAATAACCGTCATCAAAGAATTCACCATTTTAAATGACCGTAATGACGAATACAATGATAGATTTGCCTATGTATTTGATACAGAAAGCGGGGATCTACTTTTTAAGAAAGATCACCTATCACATTGTTTCACTTCTGACCAGGGCGAAGTTTTCCTTTGTTTTAAGAAAAAAGAGAATTACCTTATTATCTCTAAAAACAACAAAGAAGAAGTCACCCCTTACAAAATTGGTAAATACGATTTCGGTCTACCCGTTGGAAAAGCCGGCAATCAATTCATTTGGAATCACATTAATAGAGAAAACTATTTACAAAGGATTTCTATTAATGGACAAACTCTGGATAAAATCGAATTAGAATCTGACAGCTCCCTACTAAAATTTTATTTAGAAGACGCTGAAATAAACGGATCCTTCGATTTTGGACTTTCCTGCGATCAAAAAAATAAAGAAATTGCTGAAATGTTTTTAGCTATAAACGAAAATGCCAATGAATTTGGCGTTAACTGGTAAATTTTTCATATTTTATTTCTCCCTGATACATTAATTTGTTGATGGGAGTTTTTTTATCTTTTTTCTTGACAAATATATTTTATTATACTAAAATCCTGTCATAAACCTAGTAAAATTTAAAAAAATGAAAAATTTAAACATCACTTTGGCAACAACAATCATTATTGTTTTAACATTATTATCAACCTCTTGTGGTAGCCGATCAGGCAAAAGACAAGTAGAAATGGAAAAGCGAAGGATTGAACAAGCCGAACTAAAAAAGTTAAGAGAAAAGTTTACAGCCGACAGTATTGCCAACGCAGAGCTTGAGGCAGAAGAAAGAGAAACCGCCCGATTACACGAGATATCAATAAAAATTGATTCTCTGAAAAAATTTGGTTACGAAAAAAACTCAATCAAAGAATTTGAAGACCGTGAAATTCATATAGATGATTACACTATCATTAGTAAACCATTCAATGAATACTACACTCTTCTTTTTGAAGGAAATAAATTTGTTAACCTAATCAACGGGAATCTGAAAAAATTCTATTCAAATGACGAAGTATTTCTTTATTGGACATTCGCCAAAAATGGTGATCGTAAAATAAAGATACATTCTAAATCCTACAAAGGGTTAATTAAACTTCCTGTTTACGGAGAAGACACTTATGTCTCTTATCCTGTCGGAAAAATAAAGAATGACTTTATATATAGAATTTATGGAGAAACTTCAGATTTAATATATAAGGGAAAACAAATAGTTATAAACCATGGTTCTTCTTTCGACATTAATTCCGGGAAATTTATCATTGAAGGAAATAAAACCTTCAATGAAGATGGTACCGAAGATAGTAATTACGACTTTGGACCAGATTGGACAAGACAAGAAAGTAACTTACTTGCCTCCCAATTAATGGCTATTAATAACAATATAGAGCTAATAGAAGTTCTAGCCATTAAGTAGGCAATCTTATCTTAACATAAAAAGACCTCCCATAAGGAGGTTTTTTTATTTCTCAAATCTTAATATTTACAAAAATTTTATCTAATTATCAAATAAACAAGTATTTTGCTTAAGATTTTCGTAAAAAACGAAATAATATCTTTACAAGTATTTTGTGCGAGTAGATGAAAAAATGATTGAAATTTTTGATATTGTGTATAACAAATACTCAATTGTCGAAAATTAAAATTATTTCTTTCGATTAATCGTGCAAAAGACGAAGTAAAGAACTATCTCCATACGAATAAAACCTGTACCCATTCTCTATAGCGTGACTATATGCCGCCTTCATCTCATCAACCCCTGCAAAAGCAGATACCAACATCATTAACGTAGACTTAGGCAAGTGAAAATTAGTCATTAAATAATCAGCCGTCTTAAACTCATATCCAGGAGTAATGAAAATATCTGTTTCACCTTCAAACTCATCCATTCTACCAGTCTCTTGATTAACAGCACTCTCTAACAATCTTAAAGACGTAGTTCCTACACCTATAACCTTACCACCGTTATCCTTTACAGAATTAATCTTATCAGCAGCTTCCTTAGTAATAACACCATACTCAGAATGCATTTTATGCTCATCTAAATTCTCAGTCTTAACCGGTTGGAAAGTACCAGCCCCAACATGCAAAGTAATATAAAGAACATCTACACCACGAGCCTTAACCTCTTCTAACAATTCCGGCGTCCAATGTAATCCAGCTGTAGGAGCTGCAACACTACCATCATTCTTAGCATATACCGTTTGATAAGTATCTTTATCTTCAGTGGTTTGTTCTCTCTTTATATAAGGAGGTAAAGGCATTTCACCTAACTTTTCAAACCAGTCATACATAACTGCCCCACCTTCATTAAATCTAAACAGAACACCACTCTCATCATCCTTAGCAACAACTTCTGCATAAAAAGCCCAATCCTCAGAATCAAATACTATTCTATCCCTGACTCTTATACACAACTCCGAGCCCACGAGACGC